>JACQJI010000034.1 GCA_016198045.1 Candidatus Doudnabacteria bacterium | reverse complement strand
CAGTAGAGGATTTGCACAGCTTCTCTAAATGTTAGGTACGTAATAAGGTTCAATTATACATATTATGGAGATGACAAAAACAAAAATTTTGGTCCTTCATACTCATATCGGCTATGGAATTAAGATGACGGCTGAGGCGGTGGCTGAGAAATTGCAAAAAAGCAACAAGTACGAGGTCCGGATCGAGGATGTCGAGGATATGGAAAAAGGAATTCTAACCTCAATCATCCAAAAAACTTATTTCACAATCATCAGCCGCATCTCCAACCTTTGGGGGTTTTTGTATGATTCGAGTTTGGTGCTGGGCCTGACCATGCCGCTGCGCAAATTTATCGCGTCGTTTAAATCCAAGCATATTTTGCAAATTCTTAGGCAGTTCCAGCCAGCCGTCGTCATTTCTACTCAAACCATTCCTTCCGGGATTGTGGCGTACCTTAAATCCAAAGGCTGGTACCGTGGCAAACTCGTGATTGTGTTTTCTGATTATCATTTGCAGCGGTTTTGGCTGTACCAAGAGGCGGATCTTTACGTTTGCAACATCCCCGAGCAGATGGACGAGCTCAAAAAGCTCGGGATTCCTGAGGAAAAGATGGTTTTGACCGGCACGATCGTCAGAGATAAGTTTTTTCAAAGGCTTAGCCGGGACGAAGCTCGTCGCAATTTGGGGTTGCTTATAAGCATGCCGGTGGTTTTGGTCACCAGCGGGGGCAATGTCCGAAGTTCGGTCAAAGAAATTTTTTTGCAGCTGCTGCGCAGTCCCAAAAATTTTCAGATCGCGGTGGTCTGCGGCAACAACCAAGCCCTGAAGCAGGATTTGGAAAAAATTTCATCCCCCGACCGCCACCCGGTTAAACTGTTTGGCTATATAGAAAATATGGACGTGATCATGTCGGCTGCGGATGTCTTGGTAGGCAAAACTGGGGGGCCGACCATGGCCGAAGCAGTGGTGAAAAATTTGCCCATGGTTCTGACTGATGTCCGGCCAGGACACGAATTGGCCAATTTGGATTATCTGGTCCGCCACAGCATTGTCCAATACGCTCGGATTCCCAGGGAGGCAGTGTTTCTGGTTGAGGAAATTTTGGCAAATCCGGCCAGATATCAGAATCAGTCAGCATTAAAAAAAATTGTAAGCCCGCCCGGGGCGACTGATATAACTACGGCGTTACAGCGTCTGGATCCGATTAATCAACAGTTAAGCGTGAAGAACTATCAACAAATTTGAGTAGTGGTTGACAGCGTCGCTCCTATCGTCTAATATCAAATCACCAATTATTATTGATAAAACTTATGGCAAAAGACAAGAATTTGATTAACAAGCTTATGGGGACCCAAACAGTGGCGCAAGAAAATGCTGAGGCAGAGGAAGAGCTGGCCGCCGCTGAAACCAAGGATGTTTCATCCGAGGACTGGCTGAATGAATACGAAGGACAGCTGACCATAGATATGTATCAGACTAAGGACAATGTGATCATCAAATCCACCATTGCCGGAGTCAAGCCAGAGGACATTGACATTACCATTGCCAATGACATGGTCACTGTCCGCGGAGAGCGCAAGCGGGACTTTGAAGCTTCCAGCGAAGATTATTTTTATCAGGAATGCTACTGGGGAAGTTTCAGCCGGTCAGTGGTTCTGCCCGTGGACGTGGACATCGAAAATGTAGGGGCAGATCTTAAGGATGGGATTTTGACAGTTACTCTGCCGAAAGCCGCCAAAGCCAAAGCCAAGAAAATCAAAGTCGCAAGCAAATAACATTCGAGAGAAACCCCGACTTAAGTCGGGGTTTTTTGATGGTTGATTTTTCCTTGATAATCTGGCAAAATGTTATGAGCCTCCATGGATATTTCAACGCTCAGTAAGCAACTGAATATTCCAATTGCCCAACTTCGTGAAAAAGCTCGCGAGGCCGGATTTCGGATTTCTCCGAGAGCCAATAAGATTGACAACTATATGGCCAAGCAGATCATCCAAAGATTTGCGCCCAAAGCGGTGGTGGATCCGACGCGGACCGAAACTGAAATCAAATTGCCAAAAGTTCTGTCGGTAAAGGAACTGGCAGGAAAGCTGGGCTTGGACGTAACCGTAGTGATTAAGCGGTTGATCGAAAACGGCGTTTTGGCCACGATCAACGAGGAAATTGACTACGATACCGCGGCAATTGTCGCCACGGATTTGGGCTTTCGCGTTTCGGAAGAAATGGAAAAGACAACTCGCTTGGGTCTTGGTTTCGTTTCCGGAGTCATAACCAGTGAACAGGAAACCCAGGGCGAGACTGCGGAGCTGAGGCCCCCAGTGGTTGCGATCATGGGCCATGTCGATCATGGCAAAACCACTTTGCTGGACGCGATTCGGCGCACGAATGTGGTCGAACAGGAAGCCGGCAGAATCACCCAGCACATCGGCGCCTATCAAGTCATGCATAAAAATCAGCTGATTACGTTTTTGGATACGCCTGGGCATGAAGCATTTGCAGCTATGCGGGCCAGAGGAGCCAATGTCACTGATGTCATTGTCTTGGTGGTCGCAGCTGACGACGGGGTGAAACCGCAAACCATTGAAGTCATAAATCGGGCCAGACTATCGGCCACTCCTCTGATCGTGGCGATAAACAAAATTGACCGCCCGGATGCCAACATCGAACGGGTGAAAAAAGAGCTGTCAGATTACGGAGTCTTGATCGAAGAATGGGGCGGTAAGGTTCCGGTGGCCAAAATTTCCGCGGTAACCAATCAGGGAGTGGACGAACTTCTGGATTTGATTTTGCTGCAAGCAGAGGTTCTGGAGCTCAAAGCCAACCCTGCCGGTCTGACTCTGGCGACCGTGATCGAAGCGCACGTTTCCAAAACTCAAGGCCCCATGGCCACCGTGCTGGTTCAGAACGGCAGGCTTAACCTTTCGGACATAGTCGCCGTGGGATCCGCCTTTGGGAAGATTCGCTCCATGACCAGCGCCAAAGGAATAAAGGTTAAGGCCGCTTTGCCGTCAACTCCGGTTGCAGTTACCGGCCTTTCGGAAGTTCCGCAGGTTGGCGATATCTTAAGGACGCATGAAAGCCTGGAAGAAGCCAAGGAGCAAGCCCTATTAGTGGCCAAATCGGACCGAGCCAAAAAAATCCAAGCCAAAAGCCCGCTGAAGTTTGCAGGCAAAGAATTAAATTTGATTCTCAAGGTTGATGTCCAGGGAAGCCTGGAGGCGATCAATGAGGCATTATCCAAGCTTAAAAATACGGAAGTGAAGTTGAATATCATAGAAGAAGGAGCCGGTGAGATCACGGAGAACGATATACTTCGAGCTGCCGCGGCACAAGCCTCGATCATCGGGTTTCATACCAGAATCAGCCCGCAAGCCAGCAAGCTTTCTGCCGCCAAGCAAGTGCCGGTCAGGAATTATGAAGTTATCTATGAATTGGTTGAGGATTTAACCAGACAGCTAGTCGATATGCTGACTCCCGAAGTGCTTCGGACGGATTTGGGCAAAGCCAAGGTCCTGGCGATCTTTCGGACCGAAAAAGACAAAATGATTGTCGGCGGCACGGTAGTGGAAGGCAAGCTCAAAGACAATGCCAATCTGGACATCAAGCGAGGAGATGAAATAGTCGGGAAGGCTATAGTGCTGGAACTGCAGCAAAATAAGCTTAAGACGAAAGAAGTTTTAAATGGTTTTGAGTTTGGTTTGAGCCTGAAGACCCCTTACAAAATTCAAGCAGGCGACCTGCTGGTGGCCTTCGAAGAAGTGGTTAGGAAAAGAACTGTGATATGACCAGAAGAACCGAAAAGGTCGGTGCCATGATTCATAAAGAGGTGGCAATTCTATTGCACAATCTGGAGTTGCCTGGCATGGTCACAATCAGCAAAGTTGAAGTCTCCGCCGATTTGCGGCACGCTAAGGTTTGGATTACGATTTTGCCTGCTGATCAGTTGACCGAAAAAAAAGTGTTAGAGTCGCTGGCCGAAAAAATGTATGAGCTGCAGGGGCAATTAAACAAAAAACTCACCATGAAGATTATCCCGAGGCTGGCTTTCAAGGTCGATTATTCGTCCGATTACGCAGATCGGATCAACCAGTTATTAAAGCGCGCGAAGGAATCACTTTAATGCCCGTTAGTCTGCAATTTAAAAAAGCTTGGGAGTTGATCGAAAAAGCTGCCAACATTTTTTTGACCACCCATGAAGGCACCGACGGCGATGACCTGGGCAGTCTGCTGGCGTTAAGGAAAGTTCTGCTCAAAGAGGGCAAACAAGTTGCCGCTGGCGCGATGGGCGGGGTGCCGGCCAGCTTGCGGTTTTTATCCGGTTCAGAAGCGGTAGAAGACGGATTTGTGGCGGGGGAATACGATTTGCTGATCACTTTCGGATGCAATAAGCTCGAGCGAACCGGTATTGATCAACTTCGCCAATATCAGGGTCTGGTGATCAACTTTGACCACCATCCGGACAATACGAAATTTGGGACCGTAAATGTGATTGATGCGGAGGCCTCGGCAGTCGCCGAGCTGGTCTACAACTTTTTAAAATATAAAAACATATCGATCGATAAAGACGTGGCCACTTGCCTGCTGACTGGCATTTTTTATGATACCGGCGGATTCAAACACGCCAACACGACGGCGGACGCGCTGGAAGTATCTGCTGATTTGTTGAAGAGGGGAGCCAGGATTGATAAAATCGCAATTCAGCTGGTCGGAAAAAAAAGACCGTCCACCATCATGGCCTGGGCCAAGGGTCTGGAGAATGCCAGGTTTGATGCTGGAAAAAAAATGGTTTTTTCCGTGCTGACTGAAGACGATTTAAAAGAGGCTGGGGCGACAGACGAGGATTTAGACGGTTTTGTGGAGCTTTTGAACAATATTCCCCAAGCTAAATTTGCCCTGCTGCTGCGCCAAGACGGGGACATCGTCAAAGGATCACTGCGGTCGGAGCCGCATAAAGGAGTGGATGTTTCCAGCATTGCTAAATCTTTCGGCGGCGGCGGACACAAACTTGCTTCCGGGTTTAAAATCAAAGGCAAACTTACCAAAATTGGGAATGTTTGGAATATTGATATAAAATAAAGGCATGGCAAGAAGAAAATACAAAGAATTTGCGGAAGAATTCATTAGGCGGCCACAGCTTAACTTGAAGACGGAAACAAGACGAGGCGTAGCTGTGGTATTTTTTGTTGTCTTATTGGTGGTATTCGCTTTGAGCCTAAGCGGCAATGCCGGCCCGTTTGGAGATGTGCTCAGCAAGATTTTGAAGCTGGCATTTGGCTGGATGGCATTTGGCGTTTTGGCAGTCTTTCTCCTGGTCATCGTGTCGCTGCTTAAAAATCGAGATGAAGACCGAAGCAGTACTGTCTCGACTCACGCTTATGTCGGCGGCGTCTTGTTGATGGTGACTTTGACGGGCTTGATGCACCTGTTTGTCATTAAAGACGATATCAATCAAGCTTTTGAATTGGTCAAAGCCGGCCGCGGGGGAGGATACTTAGGGGTTTTGACGAGCTACCCATTGTTGAACTTTACCAGTTTTTTGGCTAGCCTCGTGATTTTGGTTGGCGGAGCCGTAATTTCTTTGTTGGTGACTTTGAATTCGTTTCGCCTTTTTTCTTTCCGGCAAAATCCAATCGATAAGCTAAAAACTCAGACATTTAAAATCAACGATCAAGCCGCGGGATTTGTGAAAGAAGCGGTGCCGGATCATAATCGGGCCATTAGGGATGAAAAACCTGTGGTTCATGGGATGGCTGAGCTGAAACTTATCAAAAAGCCGCCGAAAATTGCTGACCAGAGTTGGAAATTCCCTCCGCTTGACCTGCTGGACGATTCCAAAACCAAGGTCGATTCGGGCAACATCGAAATGAATGTCGCGATCATCCAAAAAACCCTGAATGATTTCGGCATCGAGGTTGAGATGGGAGAAGTCAACGTCGGACCCACAGTTACGCAGTACACATTAAGGCCTACCGTGGGGGTGAAGCTATCGCAGATCGGCGCTTTGCAAAACGACCTGGCGCTGGCTTTGGCCGCTTCCTCGATCAGGATGGAACTGCCTATTCCGGGCAAGGCCTTGGTGGGAATTGAAATACCAAACAAGACGGCCGCCTTGGTGAGAGTCAAAGAGATACTCGGCCATCCGGGTTTCACCGATCATCCCTCAAAACTGGCTTTCAGTTTGGGTCGGGATGTGGCTGGCCATCCCATGGTCGCTGATCTGGCCAAGATGCCCCACTTGCTGATTGCCGGGGCCACCGGCACAGGAAAATCAGTGGCCATTAATTCAATATTGATCAGTTTGCTGTACCGCACATCACCCAGCGAAGCCAAACTGATTGTCATTGATCCTAAACGGGTGGAGCTGGCTCTCTATAACGGGATACCTCATTTGTTGACCAAGGTGATTACTGACCACCAGCAAGCAGTCAATGCGCTGAAATGGGTGGTGTCAGAGATGGATCGCCGCTACAAACTGCTTTCGGAAGTCCATAAGCGCAATATTGGGGAATACAACCAGTCATCCTTGATCAAACTGCCTTATTTGGTGGTGGTGATTGACGAGTTGGCTGACCTGATGAGTGTGGCCCAAAACGATGTCGAGGCCGCGATTGTCAGACTGGCGCAGATGGCGCGCGCTGTGGGCATCCATCTTGTGGTAGCCACGCAACGGCCATCCGTGGACGTCATCACCGGCTTGATTAAAGCCAACATTACCGCGAGGATGGCTTTTGCGGTCGCCTCCCAGGTGGACTCCCGGACTATTTTGGATACGGCGGGCGCTGAAAAACTTTTAGGCAGCGGCGATATGCTCTATGTCACCGCAGAACTGACTAAGCCAAAACGGATTCAAGGAACTTTTGTCGGCGAAAAAGAAATAAGAAAAGTCACGGATTATCTGCGGTCTCAAAGCAGTCCGGTGGAGTATGAGGAGCATATCACCCAGAAGCCAAAGCATGATTTGGCTGAGAGCGGGAATAGCGATCTGGACGAGGAGGAAGAATTGGTCGCGGTCGCAATCGAAACAGTCCGCAACGCCGGCAAGGCTTCGGCTTCGCTTCTGCAGCGGCGATTGCGGGTTGGCTATGCCCGCGCCGCACGCCTCTTGGATATCCTGGAGCAGAGGGGAATCATTGGCCCGGGTGAAGGAGCCAAGCCCAGAGACGTTTATGGTGTTTCGGAATCCGAATCAGATCAGGATGAATTTTAAGCATGAACCAGTTGTTCCAAACCAGGCAAGTCAAAATTCAAACCCTAGCCGAATACTTAAACTTATCCCGGCAAAAACTTAACCTGGACATCAAAACGGTCAGCATGCTGACTCAGATCAGGCCTGCCTATATCGAAAGCTTGGAGTCTGCGGATTGGGAGCGCCTGCCCGCGGAAGTATACATTAAGGGCTTTCTTAAACAGCTTGCCCAAGTCTACCAGATCAAGGAAACTGACCTGGTCGATCAATTCGAAAAAGAACGTGCTTTTATCCAAAAACCACAGCCAGCGAGCGCTTCCAATCGAAAAAGTTTTGTTAGGCTGAAAATCAATCCAAAAACATTGGTAATTGTCTCGGTAGCCGTTTTGGTTATTGGAGCTGCGGCCTATATCACCAATCAGGTCAGGTCAGTGCTGACTCCTCCCGAGCTTGCGGTAACTGATCCGCTTTCGGACCTAAACGTCTCAGGCAGGAACTTAGTGATAGCCGGCAGAACCGAGATTGGGGCGGATGTCAGCATCAATAATCAGGCGGTTTTGGTGGATAAAGGCGGTTTTTTTGCTGAAAATTTGGTGTTAAGCCCCGGCTTGAACGTGATTGAAGTCAAGGCCATAAATAAATTTGGCAAACAAGCAACGATTGTCAGGAGAATCAATGCCAAAGTTGAGACTGTTGCCACTCAACCCACAGCAGACGTCAATATCACTCTTGAAATCGGACCCGAAAGCGTGTGGATTTATTTGGAGGCTGATGGTGCGGTGGTGCAGCGGGGAACCATGCTGGCCGGCTCTAGCAAGAGTGTTAGCGCGAAAAAAGAGATCTTATTAACTTCAGCAAACGCCGGCTCCACCAAGATCATTTACAACGGCAAAGATTTGGGCAAACTGGGGCGCAGCGGGGAAGTCATAAGAAATGTGGAGTTTTCCGCAACCGAAGTTAAGTAGTGGTATACTATAATTGAGACATATGGTTAAAGACCGCAGCAAAGACAATTTAGAATCCGCCCTTTCCGTGATTCGCGATAAATTCGGCGAAGGCTCGATCATGACTTTGAAAGCAGCCAAGACTTTAAACGTCGATGTCATTCCGACCGGATCAGTTTCGCTCGACCTGGCTTTGGGTGTGGGCGGAATTCCGAAAGGCCGGGTGGTCGAGATATTCGGCCCCGAAGCCTCGGGTAAGACCACTCTGGCCATGCATATTATCGCGGAGGCCCAGAAGTCCGGCGGAGTGGCTGCGTTCATTGACGCTGAGCACGCCCTGGATCCAGAACGAGCCCGCGCGGTCGGGATGAAAGTGGACAAGCTTTTGATTTCCCAGCCTGACAGCGGCGAGCAGGCTTTGGACATTGTTGACACGCTAGTGCGGTCCAACTCCGTGGATTTGATTGTCGTTGATTCGGTGGCTGCGTTAACCCCGCGGGCAGAACTGGAAGGCGAAATGGGTGATTCCCACATGGGGTTGCACGCCAGGCTTATGAGCCAGGCCCTGCGAAAGCTGACTGGGATTATTTCCAAGTCAAAATCCACGGTAATCTTCATTAATCAAATCAGAATGAAGATCGGAGTCATGTTTGGTAATCCGGAAACTACGACTGGAGGCCAAGCCTTAAAGTTTTACTCTTCAATCAGGATCGAAATCAGACGGGTTTCACAGATTAAACAAGGGGATGTTATCGTCGGAAGCAGAGTTAAGGCCAAAATTGTCAAAAATAAGGTTGCTCCGCCTTTCAAAGCTGCGGAATTTGACATCATGTTTCAGGAAGGCGGCATTTCGCAAGCCGGGGACATTCTGGATACGGCTGTCAGGCTGGGAGTTGTGGAAAAAAGCGGCAATAGCTACTCCTTCGGGAACAATAAATTGGGAGTAGGCAGGGAAAATGCCAAAAGGTTTCTGTTGGATAATCCCAAACTAGCCCAAGAAATCGACAAAGCTGTCAGAAATCAGGCCAAAGAAGCCGTTTCGGTCGAAAATGAAGAACCATTAGCGTCTCCGACGCCCGCGGTCGGAGTCCCGACTCAGCAAAGCTGACTTGGGATTGACAGCGCTTCGATAATCTGCTATACTAGCTTTAGGCCTTTGAAAAATACCTCTAGCGGAGAGCAATAAAGGTAAAAGGTCAAAAGTACCTTTCTTGTTCTCCACTATTCGTCAGAGCTGTTCTAGTCCAGCTGT
>JACQJI010000003.1 GCA_016198045.1 Candidatus Doudnabacteria bacterium | reverse complement strand
GAGCTTTACTAATTACTAATCAGTACGAATATACCAATAGAATTAGGCAATTAGTATATTAGTAACCATTCGTAATTAGTAAAACCTTATGAACCTTAAAGATATCCTCACATTCGGCCTAATCGGCGTTTCAGTCCTGCTGACGATCAGCATTCTTCTCCAGCAAAAAGAAGGCGGCCTCTCCAGCGTGTTTGGAGGAGAAGGCGCGGTTTATCGCTCCAAGCGAGGCTTGGCCCGCGGCCTGCATTATTTCACCATCATCCTCGCCGTTATTTTTGTCTGTTTAAGCGTCGCCATTTTGTTTATCGAATAATGCCACAAAATCTTTTTTTTCGTGCTGTAAATTTTATCCGGATAATTCTGAAGCAAGCCTGGAAAGGCCTTTTTTATCTTCCTCAAATCCGCTTCCGGAACTTATCCAAATACTTAGAGGCTTTCCAAAAAAAAGATTTTTTAGCAATTGCCATTCTCTCAGTAATTGCCATCGTCAGCGGCTCGCTCCTTATTTCCGGCAGCCTGACCAACAACGGCAATGTTCCTGACTACGGGGGCGAATACATAGAGGGCCTGGTGGGCCAGCCGCGATTTATCAATCCGGTGCTGGCCGCGGCCTCAAGCGTTGACTCAGACCTGGCCAGAATCGCTTACGCCCAACTCCTGGAATTCGACAAAGATCTCAAGCTCGTCCCAGATTTGGCGGAAGCCCTGCCCACAGTCTCCGCTGACCAAAAAACTTATACCATCAAATTGAAACCGAATCTTAAATGGCAGGACGGCAAGCCGCTGCTGGCTGATGACGTGGTGTTTACCATCCAGACTATCCAAAATTCGGAATATGAATCACCTTTGCGCGGCAATTTCAACCGGGTAAAAGCGGAAAAAATTGATGACCTGACCATTAGCTTTACCTTAAGAGAAGTTTCGGCCTCATTTATTACCAACTTCACTGTAGGAATTCTGCCCAAGCACGTCTGGGAAGGGCTGCCGCCCACCAACTTCCGATTGACCGACAGCAACCTCAGAGCAGTCGGCTCTGGCCCCTTCGCGGTCCGGGAAATCAAGAAAACTCCTGACGGCACAGTCAAAGCAATCACTTTTAGAGCCAATGACAATTACCATGCCGGCCGGCCGTGGATCAACCGAGTCACCTTCAAATTTTACTCCGACTACGACGGCCTGATCCACGCCTACCAATCGCGTGAAATCCAAGGCATCGGCTATCTGCCTTTTGATAAAAAACTTTTCTTGGAAAATTCCGATAAATACAACCAATACCTGCTTGGCCTGCCGCAGTATCAAGCGGTATTTTTCAATCTCCCCAAAAATTCCATACTGGCCGACAAGGCAGTCAGGCAAGGCCTCTGGCTGGCCACTGACCGCAAAACCATAATCGAACAAGTCTATGCAGGTTACGCCAAACAGGCTTACGGCCCGGTTTTGGAAGGTAATTTGGGCTACAACCCAAAAGTGGCAGAAGCCACCCACACCAGTCTCGAGGAAGCCGCGAGCATCTTAAACAAAGCCGGCTGGCTGCTCGATCCGGCTACCAACACCAGGGTAAAAAAGGGGCGGGTGCTTCAATTCAACCTGGTCACCAATGATTTTGTGCTTAACGTCAAAACCGCGCAAATTTTGCAAAGCCAATGGTCTGCCCTGGGGGCTAGCATCAATGTCATCATCGTTTCAGCCATGGAACTTGAACAGGATTATATCCGTACCAGAAATTTCGACGCTTTGCTGTTTGCCGAAAACACCGGCCCGGATCCCGACCCATTCTCTTTCTGGCACTCGTCCCAAGCTCGCGATCCGGGACTCAATTTGTCTGGCTTTTCTCATGCCGAAGTCGATAAGCTGCTAACTGCCGCCCGACAGACCAATGACGTGAATGCCAGAAGTGTTAGTTATCAGCAATTTCAAATGATCATCCTCGACGCTCTGCCCGCTATTTTTCTCGATAGTTCTGTGTTTGTCTATAATCTGCCAAAAAAAATCAAGGGCTTTGACCAGACGACAATTATCCACCCGTCCGAAAGATTCGCGGATATCAATCAGTGGTATATTGAAACCCGGTAGTAGAAATTTGATCGGCTGCGCCGGGAAATAAAATCAAATTTCACTACCGGGTAAGCAAAATAGTCTTGAGCTAGAAATCAAAAAATGATAAAGTAATACGACGAGGGCGAGTGGCGGAATGGCAGACGCGCACGCTTCAGGAGCGTGTGGGATTATTCCCGTGGAGGTTCGACTCCTCTCTCGCCCACCAATTGACATCGAACGGTTTTTGATATATACTATATATACACTTTCTTCATATTCTTCATACCGCTCCGCCAGCTGGCGGAGGCGGGAACCAGACTTTAGTTGATACCACACAGTCCAAAATCGAGAGATTTTAGCTTGTGTTGTGTTAATTGATCCATTCGGCCTTGGGTTAAGCCCTGTCGATTGGCTCACAAGTTTATTCAATTCCGCATGACACAGCGGAGAAAGGATTTTTGCGCTTATGATTATGCGCAAACAACAAACTGCCATGCCTGCCGGCAGGCAGGCGGTTGCCGAGCGAGTCAGTCAACAGCCGCAGACAATCAAACTTGACTCAAAACAAACACTAAAAGTTATCCCCCTGGGAGGCATTGAAGAAGTCGGCGAAAACATGACCATCATGGAGTACGGCGACGATATTTTGGTTATCGATATGGGACTTGGTTTTCCGGACGAAACCATGCCAGGGATCGACTATATCATCCCAAACACCAAATACTTGGAAGACAACAAGAAACGGATCAAGGGCGTGGTTATCACCCACGGCCACTTGGACCACATCGGAGCCATCCCCTACATCCTGCCCAAAATCGGCGACCCGCCAATTTACACCATGAAGCTCACTGGCGAATTCATCAAAAAGCGCCTGGAAGAATTTCATCTGCTCGGGCGGTCCAAAATTTTCGAGCTCAACAAAGACGACGTCCTGACATTGGGGAATTTCCGAATCAGATTCTTCCGGCTGAATCACAACATTCCGGACAGTATCGGGCTGGCCATCAACACGCCGGCCGGCTTGCTGGTTTACGCTACTGACTGGAAGTTTGACCACACGCCAGTGGACGGCAAACCCACCGAGTTCGACAAGCTGGCCAAATTTGGAGGCGAAGGCGTGGCGCTGCTTATGTCTGATTCGACCAACGCCGAAAAGCCCGGCTATTCCATGTCCGAGAAAACCTTAGGCGAAACCATTGACCGGCTGCTGAACGACGCCAAAGGACGACTGATTTTCACCACTTTCTCCACCCTCATCGGCCGCATCCAGCAACTATTTGACGCGGCCCACAAAAGCGGACGCAAGGTGGTAGTCACGGGCCGCTCGCTGGTTAACAGCGTGGAAATTTGTCTGTCCACCGGATACCTCGCCTTGCCGGCCAAAAACATGATCATCAAAATGGAACAAGCCCAGCGGCTGCCCGACAACCAAGTCGTGATTCTGACCACCGGCTCCCAAGGCGAAGAGTTTTCCGCCCTGGCCCGGATCGCGCGCGGCGAACACAAAACCATTGAAATCAAGAAAGGCGACACCGTGGTGGTTTCCGCCTCGCCCATTCCCGGCAATGAACGGTCAATTTCTTCCACACTGTCAAACCTGGCCAGGCAGGGGGCCAAAGTTTTGTACCTGAAAATTCTGGACATTCATACTTCGGGGCACGCATACCAAGAGGACCTCAAACTCATGGTCGGGCTCACTCGGCCCAAATACTTCATGCCGATTCACGGCGAGTATCACATGTTGGTGGCGCACGCCAACCTCGCCCGCGACGTCGGAGTGCCGGAAGATAACATCTTCACGCTCGACAACGGCCAAATGTTGGAACTGTCCGCCGACGGCAAGATCCGGGTTTCGGACGCCAGAATCCCGACCGGCTACGTGTTTGTGGACGGGCTAGGGGTCGGGGATGTCGGCGAAGTGGTGTTGCGGGACCGGCAAGTCATGAGCACGGACGGGATGTTTGTGATTATCATGTCGATTGACAAAACCAACGGCAAACTGGCGCAACCGCCAGATATCATCTCCCGCGGATTCATTTACATGAAAGGTTCGGAAGATTTGCTGAAAGAAGTCAAGCATGAGGTCCGAAAAATCGTTGAGACAAAAGGCAGGCTTAAACAGGCTGAACCCAACTGGGCCTTCATCCGCTCCGAAGTCCGAGATCAAATCGGGGAATTCTTGTATCAGCGAACTGAGCGTCGGCCTATGATCCTGCCGGTGGTGATAGAAGTTTGATAAGCCACGAAACTACACGAATATAAGACTAATAGGCACTAAGTAATTAGTGTCTTTTAGTTTATTATTAGTGTTTATTCGTGGTATACTTTTTACATGAAAGAAACAATCCTTTCGGGAATCAGAGCGTCCGGCAAGCTTCACATAGGCAACTATTTGGGGGCTTTGAAACAATTTATCGAATTGCAGGATAAGTACGGACGCAATTGCTACTTTTTTATTGCCGATTTGCATGCTATAACTACTCCCTTTAAGTTTGATGAAGTTAGTGAAGATACGATCCAAGTCGCAGCTGACTACCTAGCCGCAGGTATAGATCCAGAGAAATCAACCTTTTTTCTGCAAAGCTACGTTCCGGCTCACACCCAACTCGCTTGGATTTTTGAATCCATTACACCTTTGGGTGAGCTTTACCGCATGACGCAGTTCAAAGAAAAATCCGAAGGAATAAAAAATGAATCGGTTAATACAGGACTCCTCACTTACCCAGTCCTTATGGCTGCAGATATTCTCTTATACAAACCGACTTTGGTTCCGGTCGGTGAGGACCAAACCCAGCATTTGGAATTAACCCGAAAGATTGCACGGAAGTTCAATAACAAATTTGGGAAAACGTTTCCTGAACCTAAGAATTACGCACTCAAGCCTTTGCGCATCATGAGCCTTACTGATCCAACGAAAAAGATGAGTAAAACGGGGGATGAGGCCCTGATGCTGGATGATCCGCCGGATGAAATTTTGCGCAAACTGAAAAAAGCCGTAACTGCCACGGATACCAAACAGGGTTCACCTGGGGTGGATAACCTCAAATTCCTGCTGGAACAATTCGGAGCTACTGCTCAAGTCAAAGATTTTTCCAAATACAACGAGCTCAAAGAAACCCTGGCAAAAACCATTGCCGACTACTTCGCGGATTTCCGCGCCAAGAAAAAAACACTATTAAGCAAACCTGATCAAATTCATGAAATTTTGGCTGAAGGAGCCAAAAAAGCATCCAAGGTCGCAAGCCAAACCTTGGCCGAAGTCAAACAAAAAATCGGGCTGATCTAACCCGAAAAAGTAAGTCAAATCAAACCCAGCCCAATTTTCCTGACAAGCTAGCAACCTCGACGCGATTCAATTTATCAGCCACTTCCGGAAACTTCTCCAGCTCATCAGCCAGGATATTTTTTATTTTCAAAACCTCGTCAATGGTTTCTCCCTCGACCCTGATCGTCAAGTAAGGAGAGGTGTTCGAGGCTCGAATCAATCCCCAACCTTTTTCGCTAAATTGAACTCTGGCACCATCAATGGTCAAAACCGGATATTGCGCTATAAAGGTCTGCTGAATTTGTTCTACAACTTTGAATTTAGTATCATCAGAGCAAGGTAATTTGATCTCAGGCGTTCGGATCCTTTCCGGAAAATCCGCGAACATCCTGGAAAACGGTTGCTCTGATTTCGAAAGCAATTCCAGCATTTTGCCGGCGGCATACAAGCCATCGTCTATTTTGAAGTAATCTTCAACGAAGAACACATGGCCCGAAACTTCTCCCCCCAAGATGATGTCCAAATCTTTGCGCATGGTTTCTTTGATCGGCGCATGCCCGGTCCGATGCATCAATGGGACGCCGCCGTATTGCGGCACGAGTTCGGAAAGCAGTCGGCTGCATTTGACGTCAAACAAAATCTTTTTACCAGGATGACGCGACAAAGCGTCTTTGGCAAAGACCAAAAGCGGCAGGTCAGTATCTATGTACTTGCCTTTTTCGCTAAAAAATCCGACTCGGTCGCCGTCGGCGTCTAAGGCAATACCTATGTCTGCTCCGTGCTCTGCGACTTGTTTTAGTAATTCGCTATAGTACTGCGGGGCTTCCGGATCCGGAATGTGGTTTGGAAAAGTGGCATCGACTTCGGTAAACAATTCAATCACGTCACAACCTAAATCTCGCAACAACTCGGGCGCAAAAACTCCGCCACTGCCGTTGCCAGTATCCAATACCACTTTCAATTTTTTTTGCAGCTTAACGTGACTGAGAAAATATTCTCGATAAACTGGATAGCCATCCATTTCTTTATAATCACCTTCTTGATCGGTCATCAAATCATTCTCATCAATCATTCTTCTCATTTTTTGAAGCTCCTCACCAAACAACGGCCAGACATTTTTTTTCATCATTTTAAAACCGTTAAAAAAATAGACGTTGTGGCTGCCAGTGACGTTGACCCCGCCGTCAAATTTGAGGAATGCGGTGAGGAAATAAACAATCGGGGTTAAAGAAACGCCCAGGTTGGTGACGTTGCAGCCGGATTTGCGAACTCCGGCGATAAAGGCATTGGTAAGCTCCTCGGCAAACGGCCGTAGTTCATAGCCAATTACTGTTTCCTTACCGTTGTTTCTGCGAATAATCGTGCCGTAAGCTTGCCCAATTTTTTCTGCGGCATCAAGCGTCAGCGTAACCCCTGGAAACGGGCCATACCACCGCTCGTACTCAGCAACTATTTTTTGATCAAAACTTTGGGCATCTCTGCCCGCTACCCCGCGAATATCGTATTCGCGGAACATATATTGATTAAGCTTGGGCATCGAAATTATGGATTTGGCTCTCGCCACTCATTTGGTTGCTCTGCAGCTCGCCTCACTCTCTCTTTCTCTTCTTCGGTCAAACGTCTTTCCGTGCGCGGAACTCCTGTGGTTGGTGGCTCTTTGATGTGTCGTTCTTGTTCTGCCATCGTTATGTTTCCTTTCGCTATCATGATACAATAATTTTACATCTATGTCATTCTCAATCGGCATGGAACGAACGCAAACCGATATCAATATAATCAAACAAACACCAAACTAATACCATTTTCCTTTAAAATTAAGCTACCTGCCTATCAAAGGCGTTAGATAAAAAAGAAGCGGTGTCCCGAAGGAAACCGCTTTTGTGTTTATTGCCAACGAAAGCCGACGGCCAATCCGACCTGCTTATTCGTCGTATCCACGAAACCTGCAACGTGGATGTGGCTGTTGACGCCTAAGGTGTTGTTTCTAAGCCAAATGCGTCGTTCAAGCCCGAGACGATTAAACACAGTCAAGACACCGAATACTTGGAAGTGTTCCCAACGCACTTGCCAAGCGCCTGACTTGGTCAGAGCGAAGGAAGTCTTTTGGTAAAGAGTGTTTGGCTTATCGTTGTAATAGAACTTGGGGTCAGCGATGTAAACCGCAATCCGACCCCAGAGGTTCAATATCGCAACAACAGGAGTAAATACGGCTCCGTCGGTTGTCAGGCCAGCATAGGACTTAACAATCAGCTTACGAAAGAGGATGGTTTTCCCAAAGGCAAACTCTCCCCGATGCAGGCCGTCTTCCACGAACAAACCCTCAAATAGCAGGTTGATCTTCGGGTGGTCGCCAAACACATATAGTTCGTTGGTTTTGCCCTCGTCATTTGTGTGGGTGAACTCAAACTCGCCTGTCCAATGCACGCTCCCTGTCTTCAGCCCTTGACCGAAGGAGGGAACGGGAAGGAGTACTAGCAAGGATGCCCAAATTACCATTCGTAGCAACATTCATTCCTCCAGTTTGATAGCCGAACAGCAAAGAATAGCACCCTTGCGGTTTTAACCAAAATATGTTAAAGTGTATATATGACAAATTTCTTATTAAAATCAATTCCCCCACAGTCCATTAAGATATATAGTTTTTTGGAAGACGGTAAATCTCGAACTGCAAAGGATATTGGTAAGCAACTTAATATATTCCCCAATGCCGTATACCGAGCGATAAGGCAACTTTTGGAGTTAGGATTTGTCCGAGAGTTAGAAGGCTATCCAATTAAATATCAAGCGAAGTCAGCTACTGATGCTATGGAGTTATATTCCCTGATTATGAAGCAGAATTTTCAGGATGCCTTCAATGCTAAGAATACTCACAGCAATGAAAAAGGATTAAATATGTCTTTTATTACGACCAGAAAAGAGTTATTAGAGCAAACCAAAAGAGATGCTGAACACACAAAAAATACTTTTGACCACATAGTTTCTGGCCACGAAATCCCAGCCGACAGCATCTTGGCATATAAAAAATCCCTCGAACGAGGGGTTAAAATTCGAATTATAGTTCATCAAATGCCTCAAAAACAAATGATTGAAAGTTGGAAACGGATGGGAGTAGAAATAAGATACTACCCCGACATCCAAGGACGTATTTTTATTTTTGATAAACGTATCATTTATTTCACCTCTTACAATCCCAAGAAAAAACAAGAAGCTATTGGAATGCGTTTTGAATACCCACCTTTTGCCTTACTAATGGACGAGTTATTTGAACAAAAATGGAAATTAGGCAAGACCCTTACTTAAATATCGGGCAACAGGAGAAGTATTGACAGGCTTCAATCTATGTGATACACTTTTGATACACTGCTTCGCTAGAGAGCTTCGCAGTGCAAGCACTTAACATTAACTAAATTTATGCCTACTGCCAAAACTCGAATCAATGTCAGTGTATCCGACGAATTAAATTCCGCTTTGAAAAAGTTAGCCTATAGGGATCAGGTCCCCACCGCCACCAAAGCCGAACGGCTTTTGGAGGTTGCTTTGGAAATCGAAGAAGATGAAGTCTGGAATAAAATTGCTTCTGAACGCTTAAGAATGAAAAACATTCGTTATCTCACTCATGACAAAGTCTGGCAGAAATGATCTTTAAAATTTTATACCATCCTTTGGTTGACCGAGATGATGTCCATAGGTTACCGCAAGAGTGGAAAATCAAAATCCAAAATGCGATTGAACAACGATTGACTACTCGTCCCGATTTTTACGGCAAACCCTTAAGACGATCCCTTAAAGGGCTCCGTAAACTGCGAGTCGGCGATTATCGGGTGATTTT
>JACQJI010000033.1 GCA_016198045.1 Candidatus Doudnabacteria bacterium | reverse complement strand
ATATAGTATCTAACACTCCTTCAAAATTATCATTTAAATCACTATTCCAAAATCTTAGCACTTTATACCCTTCCTTAGTCAAATATTTAGTTCTGTCACGATCTTTAATTATGTTTTTAACTTCGTTATGTTGACCACCGTCAACTTCTATAACAAGTTTCTTCTTATAACAATAAAAGTCAACAATATATCGTCCAATAACAAATTGGCGCCTAAATCTATAACCTTGAAATCTTTTACTCCTTAGGTAGTGCCAAAGCCTGTCCTCCCAAGGAGTTTGCGTTTTTCTTAGTTTTCTTGATTTTGCCAATAAATTTCTATTAATTTGCATTACCCACCCCACCCTTAATCCCTCCCCTGCAAGGGGAGGGAAATTATCCTAATGACAAAAGCGGCTCTTGCCGCCTTGACCTAATTATAGCATAAAAAAAGCCGACGTTTCAATGCTGAAGCGCCGGCTTATATAAATCGGTTATTTAGCCATCGTTTCCCCAGAAGCGTAATTATCCACTTCACCTTGCGCAAGAACAGTGGCTTTGGGATAACCCAAGCGCTTGTAAGCCGCGGCAGTGAGTAGGCGCTTCAGGCCATTTTCAATCCTGTAAATTGCAGTGCTCTGGTCCCCTTTGATAACCGTGCCATCTTTAGGCGGGAAAGGGCTGCCTGTAGGGATTTGATTAAACTCGTCCTGGCCAATGATAACGTGCGGGAAATTAGCCACACCCCGTTGTTTGTAAACAAAAGCTGAGACATACCTCTTCTGTCCATCCTTAAACCAGTAAATAGCAGTATCGTTCTTAAGCTTCAAAGCCACTGACTCGGGCGGCAGGACAAATTGGCCGCTGGGAATGCCCGCGACTTCGCCGTCAGTCAGCTTCATGAGTTTGGCAAACGAAAACTTGCGGGCTACAAACACTTCGTAGGTAATTGGGCGCTTAAGCCCAGCATCAATCAAATAAACGGTTTTGTCTGCCTCGCCGGTAATTAAAGTTCCATCCAGAGGCGCGACAAACGAACCAGTCTCGTAAGAATCAAGTTCGGCTTGGGACACAGTGACTACCTTGGCAAACGAAAACTTGCGCTGGACGAATACAGGGTAAGAGAGAGCATGCTTCTTGGTATCTTCAATCAAATAAACAGCAGGACTGACATCACCCTTGATCAATGTGCCATCCAGCGGCGGCATTGGTTTCTCTGTAAAGTAAGTATCAAACTCTGTTTGGGAAACAGTAATAACTTTGGTTAAGTCCAGCTTGCGCTGGGTGGCAACAAATTGCGAAAACGGCCTTTTGGCTCCATTATCAATCACATAAAGCGTAGGATTATTTAAAAGCTGAATGATGGTGCCGTTGGGATATTTAAACCAAGCCGTATAAAATTTCCAAAAATTATAGTTGCCGTTAAAAACGTGCGGCGTATAGCGGTACAAAGCAGCCGTGGCAAAATTGCCAAGGGTCACGCTTTGCGTGGCCAACACTCCATCATAACCGCCTAAGGTATTATCAAAAATAACGGCGTCCCCTTTTCTGGCCGTGCGCACCACTGGCCGGCCAAACGTCTGATTGTTGGCGTCAACTCCAGGCCCCCGTCCTACTCGCACGCCCCCAACTTCTGTGCGGAAAGATTTCATCAGTGACGCGGCTGCCCCCAGCCACCGGCTGCCCGCAGCATCGAAGGTTCCAAACAATTGCCGGTAAAATCCCTGAAAAATATCATCACAGCCTTCATAGTCTGGACAGGCAAACCCTAGCGCCTTGTTCAATTTGCTCTGCAGGGTTGTATCATTGAAGCTGCCGGTAATCAAACTCTGCTCTTTCTGGAGAGTTACCAAGATTACTTGCGGGTTTAGTCCCTTGGAAACCGCAGCATCATAAATGAGCTCCGCTGCTGTTCGCAGCCTGCCTAAGTTTGGCTGCGGATCTTCCAAGCCAACTTTGGTCAGGGTATCCGGTTCCCGCAGTTTGATCAAAAACTCAGAACTAGTGTTGGCTAACACCGATCCTTTTTGTTCCAGGAACTTCTGAATGCCGGCGGCTGAGCCAAAAGTGCCAACATCGGCAAACGCCTCGTCTGTGATCAGAAGCCCGGGATTAAAAGCAAGGTCCACCGCGCCTTGAGCCAAGACAAAAGACGGCAGAATTAAGACAAGAACCATCGCTAATATCGAAGCACGAAGCACGAAATTCGAAACAAATTCGAATTTCAAATATCTAATGTCTAAACTGGTTTGTTTGAAATTTAGAATTTTGGTCATTTGATACTGTTTCGGATTTCAATATTCGATATTCGGATTTATAAAATAGGTGTACCCGGAGCAATGACGTCCATCTCTGCCTGCGGCAAAACTTTGATGTTGCTGAATTTATAACCCCTGGCGATAAATGCCGCATACGACAAAGCTCGTTTGGTTTCGTTTTCAATCACGTAAACTGTGCTGTCGGACGAAGACTTAACCAAAGTTCCATCCACAGGTGCCAGCCAGTAAGAATCGCCTGCAGAAGGAATATGCGAGAATTCATCGCCCGTAACTTTAACGACCTTGGCGAAAGAAAGTTTCCGCTGCGTGAACACGAAATAAGTCACAGGGCGGCGGACATCTCTGTGCATCACATAAACCGTAGGGTTTCCGGTAATCAAGACCATAGTTCCATCCGGCGGCCAGTACCAGTCACCAAGCTTAAACAGGGCCGCCTCTGCGTCAGGCAAACTAACGACGTTGGCAAAACTATATTTACGAGAAGTAAATACCAAGAAAGTCAATGCCCGCTTTAATCCTTGATGGATAATATACACTGTCGGATCTGATTGAGCTTTGATCAGGGTTCCTTCCAACGGCGGCAGTGGATCGCCTGTGGGAATGGCAGAGAGTTGACTGTTCAGTTCGTTGATTACGCTGGCACTGTTGTATCCGCGCTGACTGAAAACAAAACTGCTGACTAACCGTTTGACTCCAGCAGTAACCAAATAAATTTTGCCCGTAGCTTGTTCGCGAATCAAGCTTCCTTCTGAAATCGGCTGGGGGGTCGTAGCTCGGAAGGCATTGATTCTCCCCTTCCCCAGGAAACCGTTGCAGGAAGAATTTAAGCAATTAGTTTGATTAAGATTGTCTATATTGTCAGCCGTGCTCAGCAGGATATTGCGCAAATCGACATTGGTATATTGCGGATGGTTGGATTTAATCAGGGCGGCCACTCCACTGACAATCGGAGTTGCCAAAGATGTGCCGGAGCCGTAGATGAGAATATTGTCTGATGGGTCTGAAGGAAGGTAAGCGGTTGTTAAAATTTTCTTGCCGGGAGCTGAGATATCGATGCAATTAATGCCGAAGTTCGAAAAGCTGGCCTTAGTATCCATACTGTCAGTCGCTGCCACACCCAAGACCATGTTTGCTCCATTGTCCGAACAGACTGGATATACCGGACTGGTGTCCAAATTTTGGCCTTGGTTGGCCAGATCATTGCCCGCAGCCGAGACAATCAAAATCCCTTTGTTAAATGCGTAGGTAATCGCGCTATTAAGCGTTTGGTCAGCTCCGAAACCAGGCCCTCCCAAACTAAGATTGATGATATTGGCTCCATGATCCGCCGCCCAGACAATGGCCGCGGCCACTGCCGAAATTTCTCCGGTGCCGTCAGCAGCCAGAGCTTTAAGCGGCATGATCCTGACGTTTTTGTTGATTCCGGCAATCCCCTTGCTGTTGTCAGAAATCGCGCCGATGATGCCGGCAACCGCCGTACCGTGTCCGTTGTCATCCGAATTGGAATCCGCCCGAATGGTCTGATTGGCGATCGTGTCATACCCTTCAACAATCCGGCCGTCATTGAGCTCAACGTGAGAAGCATGAATGCCGGTATCAACCACCGCCACAGTCGTGCCAGAAGATCCTTGTCCAAATTCCCAAGCTTGAGGAATTTTGATTTTCGGCAAATACCACTGCCTGGTGTCTTGCAGTTCGTCCATCGTAAACAGCGGATCGTTGCGGATAATGGCAGCTGCTTTCACAGTTCCATCGGGCTGGGCATAAACAATTCTGGCATCTGATTTGAGGCGGGCCAAAAAATTTAAATCAAGTGTCGAGCGGTAAGTCTGTGGCAAAGAGCCATGAGCGCTAAATACCAGGCTGGGGTCAACCAAATCATAATCTTTGGCAATATCAGCAATTAACACGCTTGGTTTCAGGGCAAAAACAACCTCAGTATCAAGTTGGACGTAGGGTGCTGGGGGTAATGATAGGCTATATAAAAAAACTGGGACTAAAATCCCCGTCAGCATTAGCCAATAAATTTTTGGATAGTGCTTAATCAAATTTGCTACTCCAAATGGTTAAAAGGAGCGTACTTTCCGGTTAAGGCGCGCCATTTGATAATGAATAAATCGCGCAAGGATTCCAAGAAAGCAGTCGGCGGCACTGTACTTTCGCCCGGGTCGTTTCTGATGATGGGGACAGCTTTTATTCTATAACTGAATCGCAAAGCAATTGCAAGCAATTCCATGTCAAACGCCCAGCCGTGGATGGTGAGGTTCCGGAAAATTTGTCGCGCGGCCTCGGCCTGAAAAGCTTTAAAGCCGGCTTGGGTGTCATGGATGTGCGGGACCAGCACTATTTGAATCAAATAATTACTCAGCCGAGACAGAACGGTTCGAAACCAGGGCTGTTTGGATTTGTGGGTGGGGTCCAGATAGCGGTCGCCGACCACCACTTCAATTCCCGACTCCAGGTGAGGCCAGAATTTTTCAATTTCGGAAACCGGGGTGGCGTTGTCAGCATCCATGAACAAAATGTACTGTCCGGCGGCTTCGGAAACTCCCCGCTGGACCGCCGCTCCTTTCCCCTTGCTCCACTCCTCCACAATTCTCGCGTTCTGCACGCTCGAACTTTCCATTTCCTTCACGACTCTGGCCGTGTGATCGCGGCTGTTGTTGTCGATCACGATAATCTCATAGTCGTAATTTTGCTTTTCCAGATATTGATCCATGTCTTCCAAGGTCCTCCGAATCCGCTTTTCTTCGTTGAAAGCTGGGATAATTACCGAAAGTTTTGGCATTTCGTTTCTTTCAAAAGTTAAAATTGTGCCCCCATATTATACCACAAGCGCCTTGTAGAACAAAAAAACACTGATTAACTATTCAGGTCTAGGTATGCGAGGGCTAGTCGCAAAAACTAGCTCTCGCAGGCCGGCTCATCCGGCCGAGAGCGCAGGCGTCTGCCCCGACGTAACGTCGGGGACAGCCGGTAGTTTTTGCCGGCTAGCCCGAGCAAGTCCTCACTGCTTAAGTCTCAAGCGGTTTCAGCTTCCAAGTTTTTGCTTTTTTCCAAGTTGTATAACTTCTTATGCCAGTTCCAAGCACTGCTGATAATGCTGTTTATGTCCGAATGCGCAGGCTGAAACCCCAGCTCATCGCGGATTTTGCCGGCGTCCGCCACCAGAGCGGCTGGATCTCCAGGGCGCCTGGCTGACTGCTCAATCATCACCATTTTCCCGGTGACTTCCATGACCGCGTCTATTATTTCTTTGACCGAATGGCCTTGACCCGTACCGACGTTATAAACAAAATGGCCGGACTCTTGCTTTAACTTATCCAAACCAAGAATATGGGCTTTGGCCAAATCGACCACGTGAATATAATCCCTGACGGCAGTACCGTCAGGTGTGGGATAATCAGCGCCAAAGATACTAAGCACGGCTTCTTGTTTGGCCGCGACCTGAAGCACCTTGGGGATCAGATGCGTTTCGACTGGATGATTTTCTCCTAGTGATCCGTCAACTTCTGCCCCGGCGGCGTTAAAGTATCTTAACACTACCGAGGAAATATCGTGGGTTTCCGCGTACCACTTCAAGATTTTTTCAAAAATCAATTTAGTTTCGCCGTACGGGTTGGTCGGAAGACATGGGGTATCTTCTTTGATCGGAACTTTCTGGGGGTTGCCATAAACAGCGGCGGAGGAAGAGTAAATGAATTTTTTTACTCCAAACTGGACCATGCAGTTGAGCAAGTTTAAGCCGCAAACCACATTATTTTGAAAGTACTTGGCAGGATTGAGCACCGATTCTTCCACTATGATCGAGCCGGCGAAGTGCAATACGGCCTCGATTCTGTTTTGACTGAAAATTTGTTTGAGCAGCTCCTGATTGCTTAAGCTCCCCACCACCAACTGACAATCCACACTGGCCGCAGAACCGGTGGAAAGATCATCTATCACCAAAACGTCGTGGCCGGCTTTCTGCAAAGCTTTGACCGTGTGTGAACCGATATAACCCGCCCCGCCCGTAACCAAAATTTTGCTTCGATGCTGGCTGCCCATCCCCAAATTGTCGTATTTTTTGGGATCCAAAATCACCAATCTCGGCCGCTCGTTGTCAAAAACCAAAAATTCGCCGTCATGTTCCTTGAGCAACTCTTCCAATTCCTGAAAAGTGGGCATAAATCTCATATGAATGAATAAAAACCGAATGCTCGGTTTTTATTTTGATTTGACTTCAATTATGTTTTCTTTATGATAGAAAACCATAAATCGGAAATCAACCCAAAGTTATCCACTTTTCGCGAATTTATACAGAGAAAATGCCAAAGTAGTGAAGGCGGCCAAAATAATGCTTACCAAAGAAGGCAAGCCGCTGTTTGGCGAGACATAGTCTAAAGAAGCGTTACTACTCTCTCCAGCCACCTCCGGCTTTGTAACAACTACGGCAACTTCATTGCCAAACTTTAGGCGCATTACCAAGTCTGAATCGGCAGGCAGTTCGTTTTTTACCTGGACCTTCACCCTTTTAGTGATCGAGTTTTGTTTCGGGATATCCAGCGGCGTCCAAAGCATAGAGCCGGTGGCAGGATTGTAGTTTGCCCCTTCGGCATCAATTAGATTTGCCAATTCCTGCAGATCAGAAACGTTCGTTTCAACCACGTATCCGGAAAGCGCGCTGTCATTCGGATTTTCGACATTCAAAGTGAACACCACAAAATCGCCCGGCCGGACTTGAGTCGCATCCACCGATACTGAACTTATGGCTTCCTTTTTCGGCTCATCTTCGTCTCGGGCTTCTTGCCACCAAAACACCAGTCCAAGCACCGCCAAAAGAATTACCACGGCAACGATAGTCCGATTAGTCATATTATTTTATCCAGATTAATTTTGAGAGGACGAACTTGTTTTTTCTGTAAACGGCGTAAGCAACCACGGTGGCGAAAGCCAGCCCGAAGCTAAGTATTGCCCCACTTCCCGTTTTTGGCGAAACAAACACCCCGGCGATCTGCGGCCTAGCGACATTGACATCCACTCGGTTGCCGTAGACATTGGTCATAACGAAATCAGAGCTTGCGGGAAGGGTGGATCTGATGCGGACAGAGAAAGTTTTTTCCACTCTGCCTCCTGCGACAATGCTAACTGCCGGCCAAGTCAACCGCCTGTTGGCAAGGTCAAACGACGCGCCTTCAAACACCGTGAGTTCGGCCAACTCAAGAATATCCCCGATATTATCTTGCACCACGAAATTAGTAGACGCACTATTACCCCGGTTTTCCACAGTCAGGGTATAAACTATCAAGTCTCCGGCAGTGGCTGTAACCTGGATGGCGTTCTGGTTCTTGGTTTGGTTAAAGGCGCGTTTGCTTAGGATGAGGTCAACGTTACCGCCGGAAACTTGCGAAACCAAAACCGAGGCGGTATCAGTTACTGAACTTAAATTATCCGCAAATACCGTGGCAGCATTGATATGGCTACCCGCAAAACTGGCATTGGCTTCGAACGTAATCGTACGGCTGCTTCCGGAACTCATGGATCCAAGCGCTAGACTGCTATTAAACAAGTCGCTGAAACTGGTTGAATTGTCCAGCCGCAATGTGCCTGCGACAAACTGCAAGCCGCTGGGCAGACTGTCTGCAACGCGGACATTTTGGGCGGTACTGTTGCCGCCGTTGCTTATTGTGATCCTAAACTCTACGCGGTCATTAGGATTCACATTAACTGATTCGCTGTATCCAGACTGGGTTATCGCTCGGACTTGTTTACTGACAGACAGCGAAGGCTGCGCTATTGTAATACCCCTGCGTTCCACGACAACAATCGCGTTATCCGATACGGACGAGGCATTACTGCCTGCGGCCGCCGCTGTATTTACCCAAGAAGATGAACCTACAGGAAAATTAGATTCTGAAGCCGCTGTGGCAGTCAATTTTACGGTTTTACTGCTGCTTGGACTTAAGCTTCCCAAGTTAAACGAGGTTTGAGTGTTGCCCTGGGTTACTCCGGAGCCAAAAGTTACAAAATTCAAACTGAAATTTTGGGGCAGTGTATCAGTAAGCACGACGTTGTTGGCGCTGATATCTCCAGTGGCAGAAACAGTAATCATAAACTCCACCTGTTGCCCGGGTGTGACAGACACTGACTCTGCAAAGCTGGACTGTCCGGCCGAAACATTTCTAACAGTTTTGGCGATAGTCAAATTCGCGTGTCCAGGTTGGGTGGGCGGGATATCCCCATTGACAATTTTACAGACCAGGTTTTGATCGGTTGCCAGCCGGATGCGGCCGTTGGAATCACAATCGTCACCGAATCTTACAAACCGATATCCTGGTCTTTGGTTTTCGGTTACTTGGTAAGTACCAGAATTTAGCGTAACTACCTGATTGTGGCTGACTTGGCGGCCGTCAAGAAAGATTTCGAAATCCTGAGGTTTTGCACTACCGCCATCATCGTTGATGACTTCCTTGATCACCCTGATCGTGCCATGCTCCGGTCCCGGTGGCGGCGGAGGTGGCGGGTTCGGAATATCGCCATTTACGACTCTGCACGTCAGGTTCTGACCTGTCTCCAATCTGATTCGTCCATCAGAATCGCAATCTTCTCCAAACCTGACAAAACGATATCCCGGTTTATCATTTTCAGTTACCCGGTATGTGCCGGGATTCAAAGTGACGGTCTCATTATGATCAACTCTACGTCCGTCGATAAATAACGCAAAATCCCGGGGTCTGGCTGTCCCGCCATCATCATTGATGACTTCTTTCACAACCTTGATGGTCCCTCGTTGGGGCGGAATGGCAAGGTCGTTATTCACAACTTTACAAGTAAGATCTTGCCCAGCTTGCAAGGTGATCCGTCCATTGGAATCGCAATCTTCTCCAAACCTAACAAAGCGATATCCCGGTTTTTCGTTTTCCGTCACGCGATATGTTCCGGGATCCAAAGTGATTCTTTCGTTGTGACTAACTCTGTTGCCGTCAATAAATAATTCAAAATCTCTGGAGCGAGCAGTTCCGCCATCGTCGTTGATGACTTCCTTCACAACCTTAATTGTCCCGCTCTCTCCACCGCCCCCTCCGCCACCAGGACAATCGCCAGTAGTGCGATTTAACGTAACCGTGAGGCTTTGATTAGAATCCAGCACGACCGGATCAGTATTTTTGCTTTGGTGTCCTTCAGCCACTACCCGCAGATAAAACACTCCCGGACGGAGATTGAAAGTAAACTCTCCCTGGCTGTTGGTAATGCCAAACGCTCCGTCATCCGGGCCGTTGACCACGATGATTTGTGCTACCACCGGTCCGCAGTCATCTTCGACGTTGACGGTAAGCTGAAAAGTATCTTCTGCCTGGCCCATGGAAATAAACGAAACAGCCATCGCTGCGACCAATGCTAAACCCGTAATTTTCGCCACTTTTGTTTTTCCTAAATTCCAAACATATCTCATATATGGCCTTTCAATGCTAACGTTATAACTTAGCAAATATTGGATTTTTAGTCAAAAATTGTCAATAGTACAAGTTGCTCGGTCTAGTCGACAAAGACTAGCTCTAAAGGCGAGGCATAGTTGCAAAACTAGCCAGTACTGCACGACGGTGCAAGCAAGCAGGCCGCAAATTCAGCAGAATTTGCGGCCGGTAGTTTTGCAATCTATGCCGAGCATAATCCTAGTTTGTCCAAAAAGTGGTTGCCCGAGCGGTTCTCCCTATTGACAGATTGCTTGCGATTTAACATAATCGGGTATTCTGCTCTGACCTTTGCATGCCGCAAACGTCAGGGAAGAGTGTGCACACACTACGGCCGGGATTTCTCGGCCAATGAAGGAGGATTTCGATGCGCATGAGAATCTCGGTCACGTTCGTTTTCGTCGTCTTCAGTCTCGCTCTCGTCAGCACCGCTTCGGCGCAGACGCCGTTCGGGCCGCCTGACGAGCGATACTCCCATCGGGTCGAAGGACAACGTCCATATCCAGCTTCGCTGGTGCCGAAGTTTGAATCGGCTCCGACGCAGGATCAGCTCGTGGCCTGTGCGGGACAGAAACCGTATGAGCCGGCTGATACCCATCTCTACCGGTATGTGAGTCGGGTGAAAGTCGCGCGGATTCGCGTCCAGGAGACAGACGAGTGCACCGGCATGCGGACTGCAGCCGGCGACAAGCTCGTTCTGCGTCCAAAAGGCACCAAGGTTGCAGTGGACGAACTGGATCGTGATCTATTCGACTTTGGGTCGCCGAACGGTGCGGTCTGCGGCAATGCTCGGGTCTTCTCAATCCCGGTCAACATTCCGCCTCCGCCCGCCGTCATTGAAGAGCCCGCACTCATGATCGAACTGCCGCCACGACCCGAGCCGCCTGCCCCCCGCGTCCGCAGGCCTCGGCCGCTCCCGCCTCTTCCTCCTCCGGTTGCTGTTCGTGAGAAAGAGGAAGGAATCATCTACCAGATCGGCACGGGCATCATCGCCGGGCCGGTCAAGACCACCTACGAATATCCCGACCCGAATCGCGGCAACGTGCCGCAGCGGCACAAGATGTTCGCTCCCGTGCTCACGGCTCAGGTGGACCAGTCTTCCCAGGGTGGCTTCTTCGGGTCATTGACCACCAGCTTCGCCGGCTCGGCCTGGGGGATGAAGCTCCAGGACATCACTGGGGCGTGGAGCGGCAAGTCGCGCGATGACGATGACAGCCGCGACAAACTGCTCCGACTGTCGGGAGGGTACAAATTCCCTCTCGGAGATGTCGTCAGTGTCGGGGTCGGGCTGAGCTATGACCGGTTCTGCCTGTGCGAGAAGTACTTCGCCCAGAATACGAACACGGTCACCAAGCGCTCCTACCGGACGCTTGGGTTGAGCGTCGAGGCAACGGCCGCTACGGAAAGCCGCGGACTGGTGGTCCGCGTCGAAGGGACGCTGGGACTCACCGGCAAACGGGAAAAGTGGACCAAGCAGAACTACCAAGGTCCACCCCCAATCGACTTCCCGAGAATCGTTGACCAGCGGGAATCGGCCAAGCTCCATCGGCTTGGCGCCGAAGCCGACATCCGGATCGCAGGACCCGTCCGCGGGTTCGTGGGTGTATCCTGGTCCCGATGGGACTCGAAACGCCCCATCGCCCACCCGGCCCAGGAACACACCCGGATCTTCGGGCTGACGTTCGGGATCCGGCTAGGCAACTAGCCGGACATGCGCACATTAAAGGCGGGCGCCCCTTGTGGATGCGCCCGCCTCTTTTTTATATCTACCAACTACAAACTATCAACTAACAACTGGCCGTTGTCTATATCTTCGTATTGCGGCAAATCCGATTAAAACCAGAGCTGATAACCCAAAGCTTAGAGTCGCTTTGGAACCGGTCTTGGGAGCGATAAACACGCCCGCCACCTGCGGCCTAGCGACATTGACATCCACTCGGTTGCCGTAAACATTGGTCATGACAAAGTCAGTGGTCCCTGCCGGAAACTGGCTTCTGACTCTGACTGAGAAGGTTTTTTCAATCCTGCCGGCAGCGGCAATTGTTTGACCAGGCCAGGTCAGTTTGTGTCTGGCCAGATCAAATTGAGCGCCACTGAAGTCCACCAATTCTGCCAGTTGCAAAACATCAAACAAGTCTTCCTCAACCACGAAATTGCCGGAAGCCGTATTACCCCGGTTTTCCACAGTCAGGGTATAAACTATCAAGTCTCCGGCAGTGGCTGTAACCTGGATGGCGTTCTGGTTCTTGGTTTGGTTAAAGGCGCGTTTGCTCAAGACCAAATCCACGTTGCCGCCCAAGATTTGGATTTGGGAGATGGAGACGGAAGCTAGGTCATTGACTGTGCTTGCGTTGTTGGCATTGGCGTAAGCGATATTGGTTACCAAAATATTGCCAGTGTTTGCGGGCACCGTGGTTTCAAACGTGATTGAGCGAGAATTGCCGCTATTCAAATCCCCTAAGAACAAACTGTTTATGAACAAATCGCCGGAGAAACTGGTGGAACCATCCAGCCGCACCGAGCCTGAAACCAAGCTGAGCTGATTAGGCAAGACATCATTGACTCTGACGTTGGTGGCTACCCCACTGCCATTGTTGCTGACAGTGATTCGAAACTCCACTCGATCGCCCTGCCGGGCCGTGGCTGAATCGCCAAAGCTTGCGCCAGTGCTTAAATTTCGAGCCTGTTTGTTGATATTAAGAAACGGAGTAAAAGACCCGCCTCCTGATCTGCTGACCAAAACCAAAGCGCTGTCGCTAAACGTACTGACATTATTTGCATAAGTTGTGGCTGTATTTACCCAAGTGGTGTCTCCTATCGGGAAATTGGACGCAGAAGCAGCGGTTGCTCCGATCCAAACAGTTTTGCTGCTGCCAGGATTCATGTTGCCCAGCGAAAAGCTAGTCGGGCTAGAAATGCCCACTCCGGAATCGACATTGGTATAGATTAGGTTGAAGTTGTTCGGCAACACATCATTTAACCGCACATCTACTGCAGCGGTGTTGCCGCTGGCCGAAACTGTAATTCTAAATTCGACTTGTTCGCTGGGAGACGCTGAGACTGAATCAGTAAAGGCTGTCCCGCGGGAGACATTTCGAACTTGCTTGTTGATACTCAGCTGAGCAACAGTTTGCTGATTAGCTCTCACTGTTACTCGACACGCATCGGTCTGATTGCCGCTGGTAAGAATCACATCAAAATTGCCGGCACTGGCATACGAAGTACTAAAAGTTCGCCCCAAACCAGAAACCGGGCTGCCGCTTGCGGCTGACCATTGGAACTGTCCGGTGCCGCCGGAAGCAGTCAGAGTTGCTGTTTGACCGACGTTGATTTCCTGAGTCGCAGGCGCACATCTCAAATCCGGCAGATTGGTACCGCCATGCAATCTAATGGCATAAATTTTAATGCTCTGGGAAGTATTATTGAGGCCTTCAAATCGAATCGGTCCGCTCTGGTACTCGATCGGACTGCCCGTAACATTCAGATAAGTATCAATTCCTTGGCGGTAATCGGCACAATCCTCTTTGTCATATACGCCGGTTGCGCCGTTAAGATCAGAAACGTTTTTGGAATCAACGCTGGTTCTGATCCGCATGGTTTCATTATTTTGCGGCGCGTGTACGGCTCCGCGGTAATACCCGTAGCGGGCTTTGATATCGACCGCATACTTGCCAGCAGGAATGTCGGTATCAAAATTGGAAACTTGCAGAAACATATTATGCTTCCCATAGACATTACCATATTTAATCCCAGCACAGTCGGTTTCTATATTACCCGAGAGCTGGCCAGGGAAAGAATTGATCACCATCCAGCCGGTGTCAAAGTCTTCGGAGGTAGTATTGTGCGCAGCTTGGGAAGCAGGAAAAACCGAAATTATCACTGCCAAAATCAAAGCAAACGCTAAGGGAACGCCCAAACGTTTTGTATTTTGTCTACTCGCTAAATTGCTCATATTAACGATTCTAATTAATTAAAATACCCCTGAGTATAGCTGACGAATGAAGTTTAGTCAAGGCTTGCTGCATCACAGACTTTGCAATTCGGCAGTCACCACATACCGATCCTTCGCGGTTCCGATCGGCCAGCAAGTGGAAAGATTCAGTTTGGCGCCGGAATTGTCGACAAATTGGCTTTGGTCATCCGGTTTATAAACATTCTCCGAGGTGACCCGGTAGCGGTAGTTGTATAATTTTCCGTCAGGCCCATAAATGTCCACAAAAATATCATCGCCGAGAGCGAGCGCATTCAACCGAGCAAACACTTGCTTATAGGGATGTTTCTTCCAGGGGTAATCAGACGAGTGTCCGGAAATGTAAACAATCCCCTGCTCTCCGGGCAGGGCAGTGCCTGGATAGTGAACAACCCCGCGGCTTAAGTCAGCCTCGAAATCTTTTGGATCTTTGGTCCAGATAATTGGCACCTGGAGATTCAACTTGGGTATCGAAAGCCGGCCTTCGCGGTTCAAATCGTAATTGATCTTGCTGACACCCAAAACTTGAGACTGGCTTCCAGGAACTACCGCGCTGTTAAAACTGATGCGGTTGTTAATCATAATTAAATCCAAATTTTCCGCGAGTTTTTTTTGCTTCTCTGTCAGCAAGCCGCTTCCCCAGGGGTTGGTGGAGTTAATCAGCTCAATACCGTCGGAAAACCCGTCTGAATCGGAATCAGCAACGATCGGGTTGGTTCTGATTACAAACTCGTCCAAGTTGGAAAGGCCGTCTCGGTCAATATCTTGCCCCGGTTCCAGCGACTCCTGGCTCCGGACGGAAAAAAAGTATCCGCCCATCCACGCATAATATTCAGTCATGTCATCGCCTAAAATTTGCTCGTCTTCCGCGGACGCAAACCAGCCGCCGATTTGGCTGATCAGAGACTGAAAATTAAGAGCCACGTAGAAAAAAACAAACGCCGCCAAAAATACTGCCGGATAGACAAAAAGGCTGGATTGATAAAACCGACGAATTCCAGCTTCTCTGGTTTCAATAACTTCGGATTTCTTGGCGTGTACCAGCTCGGTTTTTTGGGGTAAATCCAGTGGAGCTAAATCATTTTTGCTCCGGCTTCCGGCGACTATCAAATTATCCCCGATTTTAAGCAACCGGTGAATTTCGCTCCGATAATGCAAGATTTCTTCTGCTGTTTGGTTGTGATCGGACATATTAGTCATTAAACACCAAAGTTTAGCATAAAGCGGGCTCTCTGTCAATACCATTGTAATTTTTTGCAAAGAAGTATGCTTTCTTTTAAACTTAAACTGGGCAAATCCCCAAAGACCAATGAAACTCAAAGACTATTTCCTAGCTTCGGAAACAAACAACTACCAGCCTTGGATCATGAAGCCCGTGGCACTTTTTTGTTTTTGCCTGGTCATCTGGGGCCTGCGCCTACTAATCCCGACGAGCTTTAGCTTCGCTGCTCCCGGAATTGACGCTTATGACCTGATGGGCAAAATAAGCCAAGAGAGAACCAACCGATTCATCCCGACCCTGACCGTAAACTCGAAGCTGATTGCGGCGGCAAACAGCAAATCCAACGATATGCTCGCCCGAAGTTACTTCGCCCACGTCGATCCCGATGGCAATTACGTTTGGTACCGGATCGAAAATGCCGGATACAAACCGTATCTGACTTTGGGAGAAAACCTAGCCATGGATTTCTCGGACGCCCAGTCAGTGATTGAAGCTTGGATGAACAGTCCCACCCATCGGGCCAACATCCTAAACGAAAAATTTCAGGACCAGGGGCTGGCCGCGATTTACGGACTGTTTGAACCCGGGCACAGCACGATCGCTGTCACCAGCCTGTTTGGGGCCCTGCTTAAATCTTCGCCTCAAGCTAAACCCTCTCCACAGCCAACCCCGCCAGCTACAACCAAGCCAGCTGCGCCGCCCGCAGCTCCGGCACCTCCCGCACAATCCGAACCCAAAACTGAAATCACAATCAACCCCGACATCAAGCTTAGGAAAAAAATAATTGGTGAAAATCTTGTGATTGAACTTGACGTAGTTGTGTCTGGAAATCCCGCCAAAGTTACAGCTCAAATCAAAGATAAAACAATCGAACTCCTCGCATCGGCTCAGATCGGCCAGTTTTTGGGAGTCATCTCTTTGCCCCAAGAACAGGCCCTAGCTGGAGAGAGCCTAACAATTACGGCTGTTGACAAAAGCGGCGAACAAACTTCGTCCCAACTTACGCTTGGCGACTTGCCGACTAACATTGAGCCAACGCCTTCTGCATCGGGAGCCAGCGAACGCGACTTCATCAGAGTTCTAAAAATAATTTTTACTGTCTTCGCCCTAATCTATCTTGCGTTCCTCGTCATTGATTCCGTCATCATCCATAGAACCAAAATAAAAAGGACCTCCATGAACAGTAGTCCCCACTCGCTGCTGTTTCTGTTGGTGGTCTTGCTGAATCTGGCTACGATTTGGATTTAATCTTATCCAAGAGAGCGAGGATGGCTGCCCGAGCGATATCTAGCTAATCTATTCTCGGCGTGAAATCCTGGCTGGCGGCGATGACAGAAAGAATCAGTAAAAGCATGGCGAGATATTCAAACACCAGCTTTTTTGTCAAAGTTTTTTCCAAATGATGGTGGAGAATCCCCCAAAAGGTGTTATAAACTCCCATGATCACAAGCCCGCCCGTTAAATAATTCATGCCCCAGTAAGAATATATAAAATAGCCAGACAGCGCGACCACAAATCCAATCGACAGCATGAAAGGAAAAGCGTTCAGCGAAAGCAGTTTGTGTTGAAACAGCGCTTGGTAAATCAAAATAAACGTCAGACAAAATACTGCCAAAACAAAAAATGACCAATCGATTCCGAAGTACCAACTGACTCCCAGGGTCGCGGCAAAAATCAAAAACGCCGCGTACAACTTGACCAAAGACAACACCTTCACCCCAAATTCGTGCATCTCAAGCTGCCGGCTCAAAAAATCTTTGAAGTGCCAGTAAGCCACTGACATGGCCAAACTGGATGCAATTACTATCAGCTGCTTAGTTGGAGATTTGAAAGGATTTAAAAATAGGATAATCACCACTGCCCAATAAATTACCGCGGGCAGAACCAAAAAATTTTGGAAATGGCGGAAATAATGCCAGTTAAACACGTGCTCACAGCGCTCCTTGAGAGCGGCTGAAAATAAATGCCAACCGCTGCGGTTGAACCGAAAGTTTATCAAAACCGCTTTTTTCTTTAAGTGAAGATCATACAAAAAGGTCAGCCACAAAACGTGGAACAGATAAAGATAAATCGACAATAGAACATAAGTCCGAACCTGATAAAGACCAACCACCGTGCTTAACGCTTCAAACCCCAAAAACGCTCCCAAGCTCACCAAGAGGTTGGATAGCAACTTTTGTTTTCGCTCGCCCATCAAGGGTTTGAGCCCCAAAGCTTCCGAGATCATAAATTATTTATTGCTGATTTGTGATTTCTTGCGCTTAAGTTCACTGGCTCTAAAAAGCGTCTCAAACGTTCCCGCATCAATCCACTCCCCTTTAAGAATATCAACTTTCAGCTCCTGTTTTGCCAAATACCAATTATGGAGTTCAGTGATTTCCAGCTCTCCCCGGGCCGATGGTTTGGCTTGTTTGGCCGCCTCCACTACCCTCGAGTCATAGATATACAACCCCGTAATCGCGTAATTTGACAAATGCTCTTTGGGTTTTTCTTCAATTTTCATAGCATTCATTTGGTCATCAAATTTGACTACGCCAAATCTCTCGGGGTCTGGCACTTCTTTGGCAAATATATGTCCCCCGCTCTTAAAATTGCGGATGGTGCCGGCAACATCATCCTCAAAAATATTGTCGCCCAAAATCATGGTCACATTGTCGTCATCAATGAAGTTTTCCCCGATCAAAAAGGCGGTGGCCAGGCCTTCTGGCTTGTCTTGGATTTCGTAAGCAAAACGTACTCCAAACTCTTTGCCCGAACCCAAAAGCCTCAGATAATCTCCGGCGTGATCTGGAGCGACAATTATTAAAATATCTTTTATCCCGGCTTTGAGTAGAATCTCAAGCGGATACATAATCATGGGCTTATCATAAACCGGCAGCAGCTGCTTGCTGGTAACTTTGGTAAGCGGCAAAAGCCTAGTCCCATATCCGCCTGATAAAATTATGCCTTTCATAGTTTTGACTTCGCAATCCTGACGAAAGTCAGGATCTCTTTTGAGACCCTGAATCAAGTTCAGGGTTGCGCTCCTTTTAGCTTAAATATTCTCGCAACGCTTCACTCCACGGGCGAAGCTCAATAAATTTCGTGTTATTCAAAATCCCATACTTAGGGCGCTTGGCTGGCCGCTTCCATTTGGTGTCTGCTTCGGCTGAAGAAATTTGTGAAAGTTTAGCATCAATTCCCTTGATAGTAAAAATTTCCTTGGCCCAATCATACCAACTGGCCTGCCCGGAATTGGTGAGGTGATAAATGCCGAAAGGCTTATTCTGTTCAACCAGTGCGCCAACCGCTTGTGCTAAGTCAACTACATAAGTCGGATTGCCAAACTCATCAGCAATGACTTCTATGCTCTCTTTCTTTTCGGCTTTTTCAAGCATCAGATCAACGAAACTCTTCTTCCCAATACCCTTTCCGCCATATAGCCAAGCTGTCCTGACCAAATAATACTTTTCGCAATTTTTCTGAAGCTCGATCTCGCCCATCAGCTTGGATTTACCATAAGCGCTTATCGGGTTTGGCAGATCATCCTCATTATAACCCTCGCTTTTATTTCCATCAAAAACATAATTGCTGCTGAATTGCACCAGCACAGCTCCAACCGAGTTGCAAGCTTGAGCGATAAAGCCGACTGCCAAGCCATTCACGTTTTCCGAAAGCATGCGATCCTTGCCCTCAGCCTTGTCCACCGCATTGTAAGCCGCGCAGTTGAACACCAGCTCCGGCTTAAGCTGATTTATTTTTTCCGTCACCGCCGCTTCATCAGTAATATCCAGTTCCGCTTGATCCCAAAGCGTCGGCTTGGCCATCTTATAAACTTTCGCCAGCTCCGGCCCCAAATTCCCCTTGCTGCCAAGTATCAAAACTTTCATAACGCAATCATAACAAAAAACCGCCCAATTGGCACGTGCCGTTGACCTAACCCTTCCTATTTGTGCCATGGCACAAATAGGTCAGTTGCTTAGATTGTTTATAACTTTGATCAAATTATTGACTATGTTCGTAGTAAGACGAAATTTTTGTTTCAAATCTGCTATACGACTATTAAGTTCCTGAATATCTTCTTTCGTTGCTAGAACCTGAGTTAATTTATATATTTCTTTATCGCTCAGCATAGTCAACTATTTAAGAATCCCCTTTTCAAGCTCTTCTTGCGTGTACTCAACCTGCTCATCTTTCAACTCCGGATCATACGGCGGGTCAGGATAATTAATTAGCCACCCCTCCTCGTCCCCAATGTTTTCCAAGCCAGTGGCCACGTTTTTGGGAATAAATAAGCGCTGCGGCACAGAAGCGTCTAAAATATTTTCCGAGCGAACCCATTTTACCCCGACCGAAGCGTCGGGATTCTCCCCTTCCTCCCCTTTTTCCCTTTGATAAATTATAATCCGCATCTTGCCTTTCAGGCAAACATAACGAGCCGCGCGCACGCGGTGCAAGTGATAACCTTTAAAGGCCCCAGGCAACGCCGCCGAAAGATAAACTTCGGTCTTGCTGCCATCTTTGCTCTTGAACAATTCCTCAAGCCAGCCGTTATCATGGCCTGCATGATCTTTGGTCAGGACTTTTTTAGCTTGTTCTAACCGAGCTTTATTTTCGGTCATAAGGTTATAATACGTTAAAGTATTTTAACTTTTAACTCCAGGCTTTCCAGGCAGCTCTTCGACTACTTGTAACCCCTCTAGCTAACCGGGGGTTTCTCTTCTGATCAGAAAGTCTTTCAATCACGATTTGATATCCCGAACCGAACGCTTGTTTCCAGTTCGCGATTTTGGAAATCGTAGCTTCACTTATATTCAAAACATCTTTGATTTGCTCGTAAGTCAGACCCTCTTCGAGCATCATGACCACTTGCAATCGCTTGGCCAACATTTGGATTTCCGTATGCGTCAGAATATCGTGTAAAAAAGCATGCACCTCGTCTTTATCCTTAAGCGAAGCAAAGGCTCGCCATAATTGCTCAATTAGTAAACCCATCTTATCTTCAGAAAGTTTCTTGATTGAAAGTTTTGTCATAACTTAAAATACGTTAAAGTATTTTAACTTT
>JACQJI010000002.1 GCA_016198045.1 Candidatus Doudnabacteria bacterium | reverse complement strand
GATTAGAGCAGGGCTTTTATATCTTCAACAATTTTCCTATCCAAGACAATAAAATCCTTCTTGCTGTTTAACTTCTTAAGCCTTTCTCCCCTTTCCCCAGGAACAAAAATTTCTTTAATGCCTTTGGCCCTTCGAGAATTTTTGATCTGCTTAATTAGCAAATCATTGGCTTTCTTAAATTTCTCAATTGAGCCAAAAACGATCGGGTTAAAAAGGATAAAAACATAACCACGCTTTGTTTTCGTTTTATTACTCAGATTTAATCCAAACATGGCTCGTGTCAAAAGCTCTAGTATTAAGGCCAACCCCGAACCTTTATACTCACCGAATGGTAAAATTGCCCCGGCTAGCGCTTGCCTCGGATCCCTGGTTGGCTTTCCACTTTTATCCATGGCGATTCCCAGCGGTATTCTTCTACCAAAGAGGGTAGCCAGCCGGATATTCATTGCTGCGACCTTGGAAGTGGACATATCCAAAACAACCGGAAAATTCTTGCTCGGTAGGCCAATTGCGATAGGATTGGCGCCTAGAATCGGATCAATCGAACCAAAGGGCGCCACCCTAGAACCGCCGCCGTAGTTGAAAACAAAAGCGACCAAATTATTCTGCGCAGCCAGGCGGGCATAGGTTCCAGGCATCTGATAAGAGCGCATATTAACAATCCCCATGATGGCGATATTGTGTCGCCTGGCCTTGGAAATCAATTTCGGCACATATTGATTGCAAACCACTTGGCCAAAGTTTCCTTGGCCGTCGATGTAGAGGAGATTATTGGTTTCCTTGAGAATCTTGGGTTTGGTCTGGGGAACAGTAAGTTTGCTAACGAATTGCGGAAAAGTAAAAAAACCATGCTCCGCTTGCCCACGCAACTCTGCATCCAAAAACTCATCCACGACCAACTTGGCCTGGTTTGTGCTCAACCTTCTCTTTACAAGAGCCTTAACACAAAGGTCGACTAATTTTTTCTTATCTATTCGCATATGCCCATGATACCAAAAAATCTTCCTTCCGCATATGCTATACCACTTTCTGCTCGTACGAGCAAAGATCGGTACTCAGTTACTGGCGGTCGATGCGCCCAGAAAGGAATGTAATATTCTGGGTGGTGCCCAATTCCTCAGCAAATTCCTTAAGCTCTGTAAAAATTTTAAATGGGCTTATAAAAACGCTTTTCTGAATTTGAGTATAACCATTCTTTATCAAATAGCGGCGAAAATTATCGCGTGCCTTGTGTTTATCTTCATGGATATCAAATATGACTACGGTTGAAAGCCCATCGGTCCGCGCAATCTTCCTTGATGGGTTTTTACGAAGTCGTTTAGCCTGTTCAGTCAAGACATAATCATTTCCATATTTTCTACGAATCTTTTTTACCAATCCATGCTTTTCAAACTTTTCAAGCTTCCTATAATAAGTAGTGCGAGGAATCTTGTGATATCTTAACTGGCCATATGGTGTAAAGGCAAACTCTTCAGCAAACAAGGCTAAATCCTTAGCTAAATCAAACAATTCTCTTGCAATTTTTGATATCAGTTCCCTCGATTTAACGTTCATGCCCTAATTGTACCATTTTCTGCTCGATCGAGCAAAAACCGGCACAGTAAAGACAAAAATAATAAATAAAACAGGCCTGAATATATCTGAATATATTTTTGCTGTATCTAATATCCTTAAGCCACCTCTTTGTGGCGTTCAAGTTCCTTATGCCGCTGGTGGAGTCTGATGCGTTTAATGACTTGAGTTACCAGTCGCTTGGGATCAGAATCAAAGACTATCCGACTACGACCTCTTTTGGCTGCTTTCAGAATATCGTCAATTTCTTTCTCAGTCCCACCCGTGCCTGTAAGCACTCCAATGATTCTTCTTTCTTCAAACGCTGAGGTAAACTCATTCAGCGTCCCAATCCGGCCGCAGACAATGATAACTCCGTCAGCGGCTCTGGTCATAAGCATGTTGCGTCCCGAATAATCGAAGCCGGTGTAAATGATCAAATCCATGTAGCTCGTCGGTAAATGATAAGTGTTAACGTGGGCGCTGCGCGAAACCGCCGGAGACAACCCAATTGAAATGCCGCCCACGGATTTGGCCCCCCTGGTCGCCCAGGCAGGCACGCCGATAGTGGCGCCCGTCAAAAGCACCGCGCCGTGCAGAGCGACTTGGCGCCCGACTTCATAAGCTTTTTTAAATGCGCCAGGAGCGCAGTTGTTTTCCGCGGATCCAGAAACCGCGATTTTGTACTGCATAATTAGTTTGTAGTGAGTAGTGGCTAGTGGGTAGTAAGAATTTTCCTTAGCAATCTTGCATTCTTATAGACATTATACCAAATCGGAGAGAAAACTAGGTCATAACTTCCTGGATAATTGACTTCGTAGCCGCCGAATGATTTTTTGAACCTGGTAATCCCGGCCCAGGAGCCGAAAGAATTAATGCCACCGAAGTCGTAAGTTGTGAATCCTGCTCGTTTGGCCAATTTTATGGCTTCCCAATGCAGCAAATACGGCGCCATGGCTTCTTTCATTTGATGGGAAGAACCGCCGTGCAAATAAGTGGCCGTATCGGAAAATACGGTTAAAATCATGCCAGCCAAAGGTTGTCTTTTGTATTCAGCCACTAGAATTTTCAAACAGTTCGGGGCAAGGGTCTCAAACATCTGCCAATAATAGTTCTGCGGATGCAGTTTGAATTTGTTTCTGGCCGCGGTTTCCAAAAATAATTTATAAAGCATGATCAAATCTGGCTTGCTGCCTTCGCGCACCATAACACCCTTTCTCTGGGCCAGATTGATGTTATACCGGGTTTTGGGCTTCATGCGCATCAGCAGCTCTTCCTCCTCTTTGTCCAAAGATAACATCCAGTTATGAGATGGCTGGGTTTCTTTGGGGGAAGCGGGTAAGTCTAATTTTACCTGCGGTTCAACTCTGGCAAACACTACGGAATGGTCTTCGGATAACTTTTTGAGATCAGCTAGAGCTGACTGGGGATCACCCAAAGGTCCGCGGGGGCAATAAAGATATTTTTTACCCATCGGCAGAGCAGTTTCAATTGCCAAGCTGGCAGAGGTCTCATCTGAAAAACGAAAAATTTTCTGTCCCAGCGACTGCTGGAACTCTCCCCAAACCCAAGACTGTAAAATCGAGCCAGAAAGCTCGATGACTTTCGTGTCCCAAGCCTCTTGTGAAAGATTTGAAATCATTTATTTACCGAGTGACTTCAACGCTAACTTAACTTTTTCTTGCAGTTTGGTCACTTCCGCCGGCACGGCCTTCAAAGCCTCCCGTGCCTGCTGTTGCGTGTAACCAAGCGCCAGCAAAGCATCTAAGGCTTCTGAATGCTCGCGGGCCACCGGGGCGGCGTCTTTTTCTTCCCGAAGCTTGCCTTTGAGTTCCACGATCACGCGCTCAGCCGTCTTAGTGCCAATCCCCGAAACTTTGGTAAACACGCTAGGGTCTTCCGAAACAATGGCCGACTTGATCATTTCTAGGCTGGCCAGCGACATAATTCCTAGAGCTGACTTAGGGCCAATGCCAGAAACAGTCAGCAGCAATTCAAAAAATTCCAATTCGGGCAGAATTTCAAAGCCATAAAGCGAGATCTGATCCTCGCGCACATAAGTGGAAATCACCAAGCTTAACTCTTGCCCAACTTTGACTTTAAGCAATAAAGCGGGAATTACAAAAACTTTGTAGCCCACGCCGTGGGCATCGACTATGAGGTATCCCGCACCTTTATGTTGAACTTGGCCAGTAATGGAACCGATCATGGTTGCATTATATCCAAAGGCTTGGGCGTTGACAAAAAAAAGCGCTAGCGGCATTGTGCTACCGTTGCGCAGAAAGGCTGGCCACGAACTTCCTGGCCGCCTCGGTGAACTTCATCGGGTCGTCATCGAGCTCGCCCGCATCGTCGACAAGGTACTCATCGTAGAACAGGAAATGGCCGTGTATCCGGCAGAATTGAACGAGACCTGCCGGGAATCGCATCTGTTTACATCCGGGCAATTGGGTCGAGGCCCGAACGATCACTCGTTCATTGGTCGGCAGTGACTCGGTTTGTCCATCCCAGCGAACCGGCACCAATTCCAACCCGCCCTCAATCACTAAAATCTGCAGCAGGAGTTTCGCCCGAGGCTTGAGAACGTTGAGAGTGATATGCTTCGGGAAGAGATAAATCTTGACCTGCATGACTTCCTCCTTGGAAACCGACCAATACCAGCTTAACCTAGTTTAGGCCCACTATACAAATCCAAGCGCTGTTTGTTACAATGAAGTTTGACCTTTTCACTTTAAAAACTTTATGAACTTTAAACTCATATCTCCATTCCAACCTTCCGGCGATCAGCCGCAGGCGATTGAAAAGCTGGTCAAAGGCCTTGAAAAAAATTATCGTTATCAAACATTGCTCGGGGTGACTGGCAGCGGCAAGACTTTTACCATGGCCAATGTGATTGAAAAGATCCAGAAACCGACACTGGTCATTTCCCACAATAAAACCTTGGCCGCCCAGCTCGCATCGGAATTTCAGGATTTCTTTCCGGACAACGCGGTGCATTATTTTGTTTCCTATTATGATTACTATCAGCCGGAGGCTTACATTCCGCGCAGTGACACTTACATCGAAAAAGAGACGGAAATCAATGAGGAAATAGATAAGCTGCGCAACGCGGCCACACAAAGTCTGCTTAGTCGCCAAGACGTCCTAATTGTGGCTTCGGTTTCCTGCATCTACGGTTTGGGTTCGCCTGGAGATTACTTAGAGCTTTCCATACCACTCAAGGTTGGGACAAGCATCAAGCGCGACAAATTTTTGCGCCGCCTGACTGATTTGCAGTTCAGTCGCAATGACGTCAACCTCCAGAGAGGGACTTACCGGGTGCGCGGAGACGTGGTAGAAATAATTCCGGCCTCAGAGGACAAAGTTTATCGGATAAATTTTTACGGAGACGAGGTTGAAAAAATTACTACTCATGACCCTTTGACTGGCCAAGATGTCCGCGATAGTCAGCACCCAGCCAGCGACAGTCTGCGTTTGTTTCCGGCCAAACATTTTGTCACGCCGCGGGAAAAAATGCTGGCCGCCATCGAGAATATTCGGGCTGAATTGATGGATCAGGTTAAATTTTTCAAAAAACAGGATAAGCTCGTGGAAGCGCAGCGGATCGAACAGCGCACCAACTTTGACATCGAGATGATGATTGAGACTGGCTTTGTCAATGGCATTGAAAATTATTCCAGGCATTTGGATTTCCGCAAGAGCGGCGAGCCGCCATCCACGCTTATTGATTATTTTCCGGATGACTTCTTACTGTTCATTGACGAATCACACATCACTCTGCCTCAAATCGGCGGCATGTACGAAGGTGACCATAGTAGAAAGCAAACCTTGATTGATTATGGATTTCGGCTGCCGAGCGCTTTAGACAATCGGCCGCTTAAATTTGAAGAGTTTGAGAAAAAAATTGATCAGACTATTTTTGTCTCTGCCACGCCGGTCAAAGAACGGGAGATCAAAATTTCTTCGCTGGTCGCGGAGCAATTAATCCGGCCGACCGGCTTGCTGGATCCCCAAATAGAAATCCGTCCGACCAAAAATCAAGTTGATGACCTCATGGAGGAAATTCAACAGCGAGTGAAAAAGAAGCAGAGGATTTTGGTGACAACCTTAACCAAAAACATGGCTGAAGAGCTGTCCAGTTATCTGACGGAGTATGGCGTGCGGGTTCATTATCTGCACGCAGACATAGAAACTCTGAAGCGGCTGGAAATCTTAAGAGACTTGCGGCTTGGAGTTTACGATGTGGTTGTAGGCATCAATCTTTTGCGGGAAGGGCTGGATCTGCCAGAAGTCTCATTGGTCGCGATACTCGACGCGGACAAAGAAGGGTTTTTGCGTTCCGAAACTTCTCTTATCCAGGTGATGGGCCGGGCCGCGCGGCACGTGGAAGGGCATGTGATTATGTATGCTGACAAAATCACGGGTTCCATGCAACGCGCCATGGACGAAGTCACCCGCCGCCGCAAAATCCAGGAAGAATACAACACGCAGCACGATATTACACCAGAAGGAATCAAAAAAGCCATCAAAGAATCCCGGCTGGCTGGACAGAAATTAGAAACAAGAGACAAGAAACAAGACGAGACGGATATAACAAAAATGTCAAAACAAGAGATCGCTTATCTGGTTGAAGAATTAAGGGACCAGATGGATTTGGCCGCAAAAAACTTAGATTTCGAAAAAGCCGCCTCAATCCGCGACCAAATCCAAGCCATCCGAGACAAAACCCGCATGAAGCGCCATAAATTTAAATAATTATAGCAACTTCTCGCATTTGCGAGGAGTGATTAGCGACGAAGCAATCTAATCTCGGAATAGATCGCCACGGCCGACGCTTTGTCGGCCTCGCGAATGCGAAAGGCGTTGCATTAAGTGTATATTTCTGCTATCATTCCCGAGCTACCAGGAAGTGTCGCTTAATTTCTATCAACTATAACCTATCACCTATAAACTAACCTATGCCCAATACTAAATCCGCCATCAAAGCCGCGAGGCAGAATATCAAACGCCGAGTAACCAACCTCGTAGCGCTTGATAAAATCAAGAAAGCCGTCAAACAGGCGCGCAAGCTCAAAACTCCGCAAGCGCTGACAGATGCTTTTTCCGCTCTAGATAAGGCCGCCAAAAAGCACATTATTCACAAAAATACGGCCTCCCGACTCAAATCCCGATTATCAAAACTGATTGCCAAAAAAGCGTAACTACTCGCAACCATCCCGGACTCCGATCCGGGATCTTTTTTATATTTTATGAAAAAATCACCGATGTGTTTTGCCTACCTGTCCGTAAGCAGGCGCGGCCGCACATTTTATGTTATTCTAGCATTTGGTGTAATTACACCATTCATTAGAATAGGAATTTCTTAAACTTTTCTTGCACTGTCTCCGTGTAGTAATCAAATTTCATATCATTGCTTTTCTAATGGCCTCAATTGCCTTGTCTTTGTCTTCGAACCCGGTAATTTCAATGGTTTTTTGTTTTTGCCTGGCGACTTCGGCGTAAAACAGAATAAATTGCTTAATTTCTTCTTGCGAAATATCTTCCACGGACTGGTATTTTTGCGTTTCTTTATCTCCCACCGGCACGGCAATGATTTTGTCATCCACCTGCCCGCGGTCGATCTGTCTCATGACCCCTATGGGGCGGCAAAGCACCACTGTCCCGGATGCCATCGGCTTGGTGCCCAAAAGTATAGCGTCCAAAGTGTCTCCGTCGTCAGTCCTGGTATGTGGGATGAATCCATAATTATATTGAAAAGTAAAGCCATCCTTGAACACGAAGTCCACGTGCATTTCATCCTTGTTCTCGTCATATTCAATTTTATCCACCGATCCCCTGGGAATCTCAACCACGACATTGAATTGTTCCGGTGTCCCGAGTGGAGTGTCTTTTAATTTGCGATGCATATATGCGAATCTTATGCCAATAATACTAATTGCTAATGGCCTTAACCTGGGAATTTAAAATTCTTTTAGGTTCTAAATATTTAGCCCGAAAGTTAACAAGTAAACCTAATTTTTTATTTAAGGCTCTAAGATATCTTACAACTTGATAATAATTTTCCTTGGTTAACATTCTACTAGATTTGATTTCAAGAATTATTTTATCCTCGACAATAAAGTCAATCTTATTCCTTCCGGGCATTTCAGCTGCAAAGCTTGGATCTAAGACTTTTTCACGTTCATATTTCAAGCCCTGGCCTTTAAATGCCGCCTCAATTGCATCTGCATACTGTTTCTCATTGCAAAATCGTCCCAACTGATTATGAACCGCAAATAATATTCCAGTAATTTTGTAAGATAACTCAGGATAAATCAAATCGTTAAAATTTTTCATATTGGCAATTAGCTAAATTGGCATTTCATTAGCATCATTTGCATCATATCTCTCCATCTCCATCCAATTAGGCCCAATCTTGGCCTCCACGGCCACTGGAACCTTAAGGGTATGAACCGATTCCATGATTTGCTTGAGCTTGGGGACCAATTCGTCAACTTTCTCTGGTGTAATTTCAAAGACAAGCTCATCATGTACTGTCAGCAACATCCTCGCTTCCGGCAATTCTTTCTCAATCCGGATCATAGCCATCTTCAGAATATCCGCCGCCAAAGATTGGATCGGCATATTAAACGCCGCGCGCTCAGCCGCAGTGCGGAGGCTGAAGTTGGGCGTGTTTATGTCTGGGAAATAGCGGATTCTTCCTAAGGCATTTTTAACAAATCCGTCCTGATGAGCGTTGGCAATGGTTTCATCGATATACTTTTTCAGTTTCGGGAATGCTTGGAAGTAGCGCTTGATGAACTCACCGGCAGACGCCCGGTCCATCTCGCTTCGTTCGGACAAACCGAAAGCTGAGACGCCGTAGAGTACGGAAAAATTGATGGTCTTGGCATCCCGCCGCTGCTGTCTGGTCACATCTGATTCTTTGACGTCAAAAATTCTAGCTGCCGTGGCTGTGTGGAAGTCAGTTCCAGATTGGAAAATTTTAATCATTTCGCGATCTTCGGATTCTGAAGCCGCGATCCGGAGCTCAATTTGGGAATAATCAAGAGATGCCAGGACAAACCCCTTGTCAGCGACAAACGCTTTGCGGATTTGGTTGCCCAGCTCGGTTTTGATGGGAATGTTTTGCAGATTGGGTTCCGAGGAAGACAGCCGGCCGGTGGCGGCAATAGTCTGGCTATAAGTCGTATGCAGCCGGCCGTCTTTGGGTGAAACCAATTTTGGCAGCGCATCCAAGTAGGTTGATTTGAGTTTGGTCAGCTCGCGGTATTCAAAAATTAAATCGACAATCGGATGCTGGCCGCGCATTTTTTCCAAAACCGTGGCGGCCGTAGACAGCGCTTTGGTTTTGCCTGTTTTTCTTAAGCCTTGGGTGGGGATTTGTAGTTTGTCGAACAAAACTTCGCGCAGCTGAATGGGCGAGGAGATATTAAACTCGCCGCCGGCTAGCTTATGAATCTGTTTGGTCAACTTCTGAATCTCGCCATCCGCTTGTTTCGAAAGCATGCTTAAATAATCAACGTCCAGTTTGATGCCTCGTTTCTGCATGTTGGCAAGCACCTGCATTAACGGAAGCTCGATCTCCTGGTAAATCTTAAACAAGCTTTTTTCCTTCAGCTGTGGCAGTAGTTTGTCTAAATCTTCGGCTTCATAACTGCGCTGACCCGGATTCAAAAGATAAGCCGCGATTAGAGCTTCTGGCTTCTGCTCCAAAGGGGAGTCTTTTTTAATGTCAAAGGGCATCTTTGACACTGGTCCTGGCAAACGACTGGTTAGAGCCTTAATTCCGAGTTCATTCAGTAATTTTATAACCTTCTCCTTACCGTAATCGCCGACTTTTGAATTCTTAAAACCGAACTCAAAATGATTTTTTTGGTCAATGTGCGCCAGTTTGTATGAAAGATAAGCTCTGTCTTTTCCCTCAACGAGTTTTCTGAGAGTTCCCGGCTTAATTCTTTTATCTCCCACCTCGACGGCTTTATAAACCCCATCTAATGACCCGAATTGCTTGATCAATTCCAGCGCGCCTTTTTCGCCAATCCCTGGAACACCGGGAATATTATCCGAAGTATCTCCCCTGATGGCTTTGTAATCCACCCATTGCGATGGCTTGAGTCCGTAAACTTCCACCATTTTCGCTTCGTCAAAAATTTGGATGTCGCTGAAGCCGATTTTGAACCGATAAACTTGAGTGTGCTTGTCGATCAGTTGCAGCAAATCCAAATCGCCTGTGACAATAATGTTCAAAACGTCCTTCGGGGTTTTGTGAGCAATGATCCCAAGGAGATCATCGGCTTCAAAGCCAACCTTTTCATAAACCGGGACATTCAACGCGCCTAAAATCTCTTTAACTTTGGGCAATTGCATGGTCAGCTCATCGGGAGCGGCTTTGCGCGTGGCTTTATAGTCTGCAGCCAACTGATCGCGAAAGGTTGCTCCCGGCACGTCAAACACGACCGAAGCGTGAGTTGGCTTGATGTCAGCCAGCGCTTTGAAAAACATGGAAAAAAATCCAAAAATCGCCCCAGTCGGAAAGCCTTGGGAGTTGCTCATGGCGGGCAGGGCATGAAAGGCTCTATGAAACAACGCGTGCCCATCAATAAGTAAAAGTTTTTGCTTGAAATCCATAAGTATAGAATAACAAAAAATCGCCTAATGGGCGATGTTATATTTTTGCTATATCTATACTAAGCATTTTTAAACAAAGATTCTCATTTTTTCACAAATGTGATAAAAAGAGAATCTTGGCGGCTAGATCAATCAAAATACGGGATCTTCCACCATTTCGTAGCTTGCACGTATCGGAATTTGCGATCTAAGTTGGTTAAGGCCTGCATCTCTTGATCTGAAAGCTCAAAATCAAACACACTAATGTTGCTCTTAATGTTTTGAGGGTTAGTGCTTTTGGGAATGGCAACGGTTTGGCGCTGGACTGCCCAGCGCAACAATATCTGGGTTGGCAATTTATCGTGAGTGGCGGCGATTTTCATCACTGTCGGGTCTTGGATCAAAACTGGTAGCCCCAGCTCCGCCCGAACCCCTGGCCGAGCAAGCGGCGAATAAGCGGTGACCGCGATGTTTTTGTACTGGCAAAATTCCACCAAACTGGTCTGGACATTATAGGGATGCAGTTCAATTTGATTGACTGCTGGAATAATTTTGGTATAAGTCAGCAAATCCAAAAGCATTGCTCCGTTAAAATTAGCAACACCTATTGCCTTAACCAATCCCTTCTCAACTAACTTTTCCATGGCCTCCCAAGTTTCCCGAATAGGAATCGGAGCAGTAATTAGTACCCCGTGTTCATCCAAGGGTTCGTCAGCCAAATCGCCTTTGATGGCAACTCCCCAATGGACAAGGTACAGATCAAGATAATCAAGTTGTAAATCCTGAAGCGTTTGCCTCAAGGCCGGCTCTACGTCACTTGCCGCATGCGCGTGATTCCAAAGCTTGCTTACGATAAACAAATCTTCCCGCCGAACTTGGCCTTTGCTAAAGATTTTGTTCAAAACCTGGCCGATTTCTTTTTCATTGAGATAAATAGCAGCACAGTCAACATGCCGATAACCGGCCTGTTCCATTGCAAACCTGATCGCTTCATCCGCCTGCTCCGGCATCATTTTCCAAGTGCCTAGACCAATTATTGGCATCTTTGCGCCAGTGTTTAGTGTAATATGTTCCATTTGTCCTCTAGAAAAAATTTCTCTTTTTATCACATTTGTGAAAATATGAGAAATTTAGTTTTTTATATTATAACTTTCTATTTAGCTTTTAAATCAGAATATCCCAAATCCAGATTTTGCAAAATTGCGTCCACATCTGACCCGTCATGAGCATATCCGTACAAAACCGCTCCACCTTCATTGTCAAAAGCAAGCTTAGCCCCGGTTTCCAACAGCACTTGCTCATTTCTTGGCAGTTTATCAAGGCTGCTTACTCCCAATATCCTGGCCACCTGCTCCGGCGTAAGATCATGGGTGCTGTTTGGCGCTGCTTGGGCTTGAGACTCAACTTCTGCTTTTTTAAAATTTTCTGCTATATTAACCCGCCGCTTTCGATCAGACCGCTCCTGGTTTATTTGACCCATCGGAGATTTTGGCTTTCGCTGCCTTTTTGGAGTTTTTTCTTCGTTGATGCCTGAAGGCAAATGGCTCTCTCCTCGCAAATCTCTTCTGGGACTAAATACTTCTGGCATAATTTTTATTAATTCTTACTCTTCAGTCACCCGAAACACTTCCTCCAGATCAGTCACACCTTCCAAGGCTTTCAGGATCCCGTCCTGGGCCAAGGTAACCATGCCATCAGAGACCGCCTGGCGTTTGATTTCCGTGTTGGTGGAAGTGGCTTTGTTGACCATCTTTTCAATCTCTTCGTTGATGACAAACACTTCGTAAACTCCAGTCCGGCCCTTATAACCCAAGCCTTTGCACTCAGCACACCCCGGACTGTGGTAAAACTTAAGCTTCGTCGGAACAGTTGCCTGCGCAGACTTGGGTATGGCCGCCAGTATCATTTGCGCCCGCTGCAGCAGGTGGGGATCCGGCTGATATTCAACTTTGCAGTGCGTGCAAATTTTTCGCACCAATCGCTGGGCGATCACGGCGTTGATGGCCGGAGCCAACACAAACGGTTTGACTCCCAAATCCAGCATGCGCGGAATGGCCCCGGCCGCGTCGTTGGTATGCAAGGTGGAGAGCACAATGTGTCCGGTCAGCGCTGCCTGGGCGGCGGTTTCGGTGGTTTCCAAGTCGCGCATTTCGCCGACCATGACTACGTCTGGGTCTTGCCGCAAAATGGCGCGCAGTCCGCTGCCAAAAGTAAAACCGGCAGAAACGTCAATCGGCGTTTGGGTAATGCCTGGAATTTTGTATTCCACCGGATCTTCCAGAGTGATGATTTTTACTCCCGGTTCGTTAAGCTTGCTTAAGATAGCGTAAAGCGTGGTGGTTTTGCCGCTGCCGGTTGGGCCCGTAGTTAGGATCATGCCGTTGGGTTTTTCCAATTCATGATTGAGCCGTTCATAAGCCAAGCCCTTGATGCCCAGATCTTCAAACTTCAACTGCCCTTTGTCCTGGCGCAGGATGCGCATGACGATCGACTCCCCGAAAGCCGAAGGCAGAACTGACACCCGGATGTCCACCTGCTTATCGTCATAAGTCAGGCCGAAGCTGCCATCTTGCGGAGTGGCGGTTACGTTCAATTTCAGCTTGGATAAAATTTTGACTCGGGAAACCAGCTGATGATTCAGCTCTTTGGGCAAGGCACAAATGTCCTGCAGCACGCCATCGATGCGAAACCGAATTTTGATTGTGTCGGTGGTCGGTTCGGCGTGGATGTCAGAAGCATCAAGCGACAAAGCGTTTCCCAGCAAGACTTCAATCATTTCCGTGGCCGAGGCGTTCATCAGCTTTTTCCCCAAATCAGACAATGAGCTTAAGTCCTGGCTGAAATCTTTCTGGGCAAGCTTAATTCCTTTGGCGCGCTGTTTGACTTCCACGATTTTGCCGTAATTGGTCAGAGCGCTCTGGAAACTGCTCTGGGACACGAAATAAAGTTCGAGAAAGTAACTCTGCTCTTCCAGCCGCTTGAGCACGGGATTTATGCCATCATTGGGGTTAGGGGTGGCAAGTTTGAGGTTTCGGCCTTCCCGGTAAAAAGGCAGCACCGAAAGGTGCTCGGCTTCTTCTTTGGGAATCAAGCCTAAGACGTTGTGATCAATCGGAAAGCTTTGGAGATTGATGTAAGCAAGGCCAAAAGCGGCCGCGTTGCGCTCGGCTTCCTCTTCTTCGTATTTTCTGTCCAGCGACGAATAAATTTGTTTCAGCCTGATTCCGCGATCATCAGGGGTAAGCATGGACTAATTATAAAACGTTTTCCCTCAAAAGTCTAAGCACCCTCTGCTCTGCCTCGGTCGGACTGGTATTTAGTATAAAATGGGTAACGTTGCCCAAAACCGTGGGTTGAAACGAAGCAAATACTTGGCTGAGGTTTACCGGCAGCAGAGATGAAACAAACACTTCGGTTTGGCCGGGCTTTTCGGCCAAAAACAGGAAAGTCTTGGCAAAAGAAAGTTGCAGCGACATCTCCTTAATTATCTGAGCAATGTCATCCGGGACAGCATTCGATTTGGCAATGTCGGACTGGTTGGCAACCGAATAAACCAGCGATAAAGCTGGCTCTTGCTTCAGGCGGGCCAGCACGCGGCCCCAAAGTTTTAAGAAACTCATGCTCTTGGTTTTGTACAGGCGGCCGATGATTTCTCGCTGGTCGGCGCCCAGGCTGACCAGCTGCGAAGCTTTGAGGAAAGCAGCAGGGGTCGTGCGCGAATGTTGGAAACTGTTGGTCTCGGCAATGATCCCGGTCAAAAGTACGGTGGCGATTTCCTGATCCAGCAGGGAAATTTCGTAACTGTTGATCAGATCAAAAATTATTTCGGAATTGGACGTGGCCGAAAGGTCCACCAAATTAAACTGCCCGTAGTTTTCATTGTTGGCCTTGTAATCAATGTTGACCACTGGCGTTTCAAAAAACAAATCAGTATTCTTGCTGTAAAATTCACCCAAACTGTCCAAGGACGTAACCCCGACGCAGACGATCAAGTTAAACGGCAGGCTGGAAGTCCGAAAGCTGATGTCGTCCTTGGTAAACTGCTCGGCTTTGGGCTTGACGTAGATCGACAACTTGTCGTCTTCTTTTTTGTATGACAGCTCGTCGATCTGTGCGCGCTTGGTCGAGATATCAATCACAAAACTTTTGGAAATCATAAGATCAGTTTTGATCTGGTCGAATTTCGGCAAAAAATTGTACTTCTCAACCAAAGCCCCGGGACTGACCAGGGTTGCTTCTTTTTCGAGTTTGGTTAGGAAATTTTGCAATGCCAAAGCCGCAGCCAAATCATCGGCATGGGCTGCTGCCGGGGCCAAAATCAAGACATTATTGGCTTGGTTCAGCTGGTCTATCGAGCTTTTAAATTCGGATTGTTGCATACCGGGTAGTAGAAATCTTATAAATGCTTGGGCAAGACCGGAAGTAAATTTTCATTCGCTTCGCGAAATAAAATTTCACTACCCGGCAACTTGCCAGGCAGTGAAGTTCGATGATTTTGCCAAATTTCCTGGGCAAAAATACAATTATCGAACTTCTACTACCTGGAAAATCATATTACTGTAGCCCATTAACAAGCTTATGTCAAACTGCTAAAATAGCTTATGACTCAAAGGTTTGAAGGACTAAGCCTGGCTCAATTCAAACGGCTGGCCGCAACGACGGGACGCACCTTGCGACATCAGCCCGCCGCCATCGGCTTGATTGGCCCCTTGGGCGCTGGCAAAACCACCTTTGTCAAAAATTTTGCCCGCAGTCTCGGAATCAAAAAAATCAAAAGCCCGACGTTTACCATCATCAATAATTTCAGGCTTGGTGGCCGGCAGCTCTACCACATTGATTTTTACCGACTGTCCAAACAATCAGAGCTCAAGCCTTTAGGAGTGCCAGAACTACTTAAACAAAAAACTGATTTAATCCTCATTGAATGGCTGGATAAGTTTCCGGCCCTAAAAAAATCCTGCGACTTAATCATTAACATCTCCTTTGCCAAAAACGCTGATGAGCGCAATATCACTATCTATAAAAATTAGCCTGGCTGCGTTCGGCTTTTTGTTCGTGCTAATACCTACGGCGAGAGCCAAAACTTTTCTATTTGAAAATCAGTCCTACGAACTTAGTCCCAGCGTCGCTACTGCTACGGCTGATTTAGGGATCAGGTCCCCCAATGTTTTTGCCGCGGCCAAACGGATTTTACTGGATGCCAGCTTGCCCCCGGCAACGCTGATTGATTCCCAAACGATCAGCGAAATAGAACAGCTGGCTGATTCGATCGACCAGTCAGCCAGAAACGCCAAACTGCTGCTTGACCAAGGCAAGGTTTTGGAATTTGATCCCGGACAAAACGGCCAGAGCCTGGACACTTACGCCCTATATCAATTGCTTATGCAGCCGCTCACGAGCTTCTCCCTGCCGGTGCTCATCTCATTTCCCCAAATCAAACTGTCCGAAACCAACAACTTAGGAATCAATGAGCTGGTGGGAGTCGGGGAATCAGATTTTTCCGGCTCGCCCCAAAACCGCATTCACAACATTAAAATCGGCTCCCAAAAATTCAACAACGTTTTGCTCGCACCCGGGGCAGAATTCTCTTTTAATAAATACTTGGGCGATGTGGATGAAAAAAACGGCTTCCTGCCCGAACTGGTCATCAAAAAAACTGGCCTCGTGCCGGAGCTGGGCGGGGGCTTATGCCAAGTTTCCTCTACCGTCTTCCGGGCAGCCATGAACTCGGGACTGCCGATTACCGAGCGCCGCAACCATTCTTTTGCCGTGCGCTACTACGCCCCGCAGGGAACGGATGCTACCATCTATCCGGGAGCCACTGATTTTCGGTTTTTTAATGACTTACCAAGCCACCTCCTCATCTCAACCAGGGTTGAAGGCAACAAGCTGTACTTCGATTTTTATGGAACCAAGGATAACCGCAAGGTCGCCTTTGACGGGCCTTACCAATACGACAAAAAGGAAGACGGTTCCATGAAGGCCGCTTGGACTAGGACGGTGACCAACAACGGCGAGGAAAAAACCCAAACCTTCAAAAGCACTTATCTCCCGCCCGCCCTGTTTACCAAAACCTCAACAGTTGAATCAAACATTCCCAATCCGCAATCAAATGCCAATGAAACTCCATCTAGCCAAACAACTGAATAAAGTTGACTTCAGCGTCATCCCGGTTTACACGGAAGAAAAACTAAGCAAGCTGAAAGCTTACGGCTTGGCAAGTGAGATTATTGATCTGACGGACTCTGACTTCGGCCGGAAACTGGGCGAATTGCACATGCTTTATACCCCACAGCTTGGCAGGCTTTTATTGCTGGGGTTGGGAAATAAAAAAGATTTGACTCCGGCACGGCTGCGAACCGCGATCCAAACCGCGATCTTGGGTACCAAAAAATTTAAACCAAGCAGCTTGCAAATCATTCTTTGGAATCATCCAGGCCTGCAAAGCCAAGAGTTTCTGGAACTCATTTCATTTGCCTCCATGTTTGGCGCTTATTCTTTTGACTACTATCGCCAAGAAGAAAAGTCCAACTTGGCAAATGTCTTTCTCGTGGTTTCTCAAATCAGCAAAACCGCTTCTGCTGCGGTGGCTGCCGGAAGTACGATTGGACAAGCTGCAAACCAAGCCCGCGATTTGGCCAATCACCCGGCCAATATTGCCACTCCCGCCCACTTGGCTGCTCACGCCAAAAGCCTGGCTCAGAAATACAATTTGCGCATCAGGGTTTTGGAAGAGCGCGACATGAAAAAAGAAGGCATGGGATTGCTGTTGGGAGTTTCCCGAGGTTCAGACGAGCCGCCGAAATTTATCGTAGTTGAGCATGGACCAAAATCCAAAAATCCTATCGTGCTTATTGGCAAGGGGTTGACCTTTGACAGCGGGGGAATTTCCATCAAGCCATCCGAGCGGATGGAGGAAATGAAATATGACATGTGTGGCGGAGCTACGGTGCTGGGGATTCTTCAAGCAGCCGCCATGCTCAAACTTAAAATTCCTTTGGTTGGGCTCATTCCTTCCTCGGAAAATCTGCTTTCCGGACGGGCCACCAAGCCGGGCGATGTCTTAACCTCCCTGTCGGGAAAAACAGTGGAGATCATCAATACCGACGCCGAGGGCCGGCTGATCTTGGCTGACGCCATAACCTATGCCAAGAAACACTATCAACCCAAATTGATCATGGACTACGCCACCCTTACCGGCGCGATCATCGTGGCTTTGGGCGATGAGTTTACCGGAGTATTTGCAAATCTCGAAAAATACCATCAGTCAGTCTTCAAAGCTTCACGCGCCACCGGGGAAAAATTATGGCTCATGCCCCTGCCGGAAGAATACCAAGACCAGCTGAAAAGCAACATCGCTGACCTCAAAAACACCGGAGAAAAAGGTTTGGGCGGGGCAATCACCGCCAGTTTGTTTCTCAGTCGCTTTGTGGAGCAAACTCCCTGGATGCACTTCGACATCGCGGGCACGGCCTGGACCATGCGCGCCCGCCCTCATTTACCGGTTGGGGCCACTGGCTGGGGCGTGTACCACGCCATCCACTTTCTCTCCAGCCTGAAATAATTGCTATACTATAGCTGAGCTTATGATCAACACCAACGCTGACGAAATCGACATCATCAGCCCCAAACAAGCCAAGGACGAAGGGTTTTTTGAAGCCACCCTCAGGCCCCAGACTTTGGACGAATACGTGGGCCAAACCAAGATCAAAGAGAATCTCAAAATTTTTATTGATGCGGCCAGAAAAAGAAAAGAAACGCTCGAGCACATCCTGCTTTATGGCCCGCCGGGCTTGGGCAAAACCACGCTGGCCCACATCATCGCCCGAGAAACCGGGGTGTCCATCAAAGTCACTTCTGGCCCGGCCATAGAAAAAACCGGCGACCTGGCTTCCTTACTGACTAGTCTTGAGCCCAATGACGTCTTGTTTATCGACGAGGTTCACCGCCTTAGCAAACCGGTGGAAGAAATCCTTTACCCGGCCATGGAAGACTACTGCCTGGACATTGTCTTGGGGAAAGGTGCGGGAGCCAAGGCTTTGCGCTTGGATCTGCCCAAGTTCACCCTGATTGGAGCCACCACCCGGATTGGCCTGATCTCTGCTCCGCTGCGCGACCGGTTTGGCAGCACCCTGCGGCTAGATTATTACGAGGAAGACGAAATAGAAAAAATCATTGAGCGCGCGGCCAAAATTCTCAAAATCAAAATCGACAATGGCGGCAAAAAAGAACTTGCCCGCAGGGCCCGGCGCACCCCCCGAATCGCCAACCGGCTGCTCAAACGAGTGCGCGATTTCGCCCAAGTCCGGGCCCAAGGCCGGATCATCGAGTCAATCGCCAAAGAAGCCCTGAACATGCTGGAAGTGGACAGCTTGGGTTTGGACGCCAATGACCGGCGCATGCTTACCACCATCATCGAAAAATTCGGTGGCGGGCCAGTCGGGGTCGGCTCGCTGGCCGCAGCCACTTCTGAGGAAGCAGAAACCCTGGAAGACGTTTATGAACCTTACTTGCTGCGGCTAGGCTTTATCGCCCGCACTCCCAAGGGACGAGTGGCAACACCAGCCGCCTACGAGCACCTCAAAATTCCCGTGAAAGAAACCAAAGGGCAAACATTACTCTAGGCTGTTTAGCGTTATCCGGTAACGAAGCCAGTATCGTTTGGGGTTAGACGTTTAACGTAAACCCTTAGACGATACGGGCATCGAAACCTTTAAACCATTACCGAAAAACTGTATGTTAACCATCTACCAGCCCTCCAGCCTCATCCACACCATCGTTGCCCTGATGTTTTACATCCTCATGGCCGGCTTTGCCATTTACAGTTTTCTAGCGCTCTACGCGCTCAACCGGTTTGGCCGGTCCAAACTGCTGTCCGCCGCCGTCTCCCTGCTCTACCTCATCATCGCCGCCAGCCTGTTTGCCGCCGCCCAGAGTAATTTAAATAGCATTAAATTTTAGTTTTCTGTTTTAAGGCATAGCGGCGGGTATGGTTATAAGTTATTAGTGTTTAGTCACACTAAAAACTATAGACCTAAACCCATACTCGTGGCCATGCCTAATAACTAATAACCAACTAAACATGTACTGGCCAAGTCTCAAACAACACTTCACCCAAACCTTGTTTCCGGGACAGCAGGAAAATGAGGAAGTTTACCTGGTCATCCGCCAGCACTGGTTTGTGTTTGCCGTTAGGCTTATGGTCTGGGCCATGTTTGTGGCCATTCTGATTTTGGCCGACTACTTCCTGCCGCGCTACGCGTCATTCCTGCTAACCTCACCCTACCAAGAGGTTTATGAGCTGGTCAAAAGCCTTTACCTGCTGTTTCTCATCCTGGGCCTGCTGATCCTGTGGGTGATTTATTATCTCAATGTCCAGATTGTGACCAACGAACGGGTGGTGGATATTGACCAGTACTCGCTTGTCCACCATAAAATTTCCGAGGTTTACCTCTCGCGCATGCAGGATGTCACGGCTGAAGTCAAAGGCCTGTTTCCCACGTTTTTAAACTACGGGGATGTCCACATCCAAACCGCCGGCGAAGTGGAGCGGTTTGTGTTTTCGCGCATCCCCGATCCCACGGCCGTGTCCAAACTAATCGCTGATCTGTACGACCAGCTGCCGCCGGAGCAGAAAGCGCAAGGACAGAAAGAATAAGTTTACTTCCCTAATTCCGGACGCACGCTGCGCAATCCGGAATTTTTTTATTAAAAAACATCACATAATAAAGGCAAAAACCTATAAAATGCCTTAAATAAGCCATTATTTAGTATAAAGGACGCCGGCATTGACAAAACCACCATTTTTTGCTAAACTATTCTGTTTTGTTCTTTAAAAATCAAATAGTGCATTTAACTACACATTTGGTTGCGCCACCCATGCTTTTAGTGTCATCCCGACCGAAGTGGAGGGATCCCTCTTGTGAGAGCGAGTTCTTGTAGGAGGGATTCCTCGACTCCGCTTCGTTCCGCTCAGAATGACAACAAGGCAATGGCTAAAGGCGCGGGCGGCGCAACCAACAATTGTTCTCGATTTCGTTTACTCGTTTACTCGTTCATCAGAAGGAGTCCAGCCGTGAAAAAGAGCACGCAGTACCTCGTCGCCGCCACCATCCTCGTCATCGGGATTCTGCTCAACATCGTGCCGCTCGGCGCCCAGCAGGAGCAGGTCCGCCGCCCCGGTGTCACCAAGCCGGCCGGGGAGAAACCCGACACGCCACCGCCTCCCGCGCCTCCCGCGCAGCTCGCATCATCCGGAAAGCTCGTGATCAGAGCTGCTGCGGTTCCCGGCACGATGGAAGCGTCCCGTCGCACGTCGTTCGAGGTAAGTGTTGAGGGTGGGCTACCACCGTACGAGATGGGCACCAGCGATACGGACCCCTGCTACGCGGGCAAGATGGGCGACAAGTTCGTCGTCGCATGTGATCCCGAAGAGGAAGGTGAGTTCGATCTCGTGATGAAGGCGACCGACAGCAGCAAGCCCGACAACCTGTCTGGCGAGATCGGCCCGATCAAGGTCAAGGTGACACCCTACGTCGCCACCCCCACGGACAACGAGAATCGCATGAACGCGATCGAGGCGAACTTGCTCAGGGAGATCCAGAACGCGATCGAGTCGGCCCGCCAAAACGCATGGATGACTCGGCAACACGTCATCCGCGCGAAGAGCGAGGCGCTGATCGCTCAGATCCGCGTCGAGCGCCTCCAGCAGAAGTTCAACTGGGTCATTTACGTCGGCGCGCCGCTGGCGCTGACACTCATCGTCCTGATGGCGATCATCGCCTTCGGGATCATTCAGTTGAACAGGGAAAAAAGGAGAACGAACGTGACCAGAATCGCCAATATCGTCATCTTCGCCCTCGTGCTTGGGCTCGGCGCCGGCATCGCCAGCGCCCAGACGCCTAACCCCGCCGGCCTCCCGACCACGCCGGCCGGAACCACCACCCCCGCGACGCCCCCGGCTGCCCCCGTCGTCGAACCGACCATCGCGTCGTTCGAGCCGAGCTGGGTGCTCCCGGGACAGAAGAACGTCGCGTTCACGGTCCGCGGCACCAACCTCGACCAGGTGACGCTGGCGTTCAATCCGGAGTTCAAGCTCCGGACCAAGAAGGACGCGTCGGGTGCCGACGTTCCCGACCTCCGCGTGAGCAAGGACAGGAAGTCGATCTCGGGTATGTTCACGGAGATCGATCCGGGCACGGCGAGCGGCGCCAACGGCCCGGGCGCGACGTTCAATGGCACAGAGGTGTCAGTGAACAAGGCCTCATTCTACGTCGTCCCGCGCGGCCTGGCATCGTTCGTGCAAGCCACGGCAGCATCGGCGGGCAAGGACGTGGCGTTCCGCCACTATGTCCAGGCCGAGTTCCAGCGGACGTACGGCGACGAGGCCGGCAACAAGGCGTACAACGCGTACGCCAAGAAGCCGAGCCACGCGGGCGCGAACATGCTGTTCGACGCGCAGGACGCCCGGGTTCGCGCGGTGGCGACCGAAGTCGTCACCGAGTACGGCGCCGAGTTCGGCAAGCGCGTCATGGAACGCGTGGCCGAGCTCCAGCGCGCGGATGGCAAGCTTGCCGGCCGGGTCTTCGACCTGGAGGCGGAGACCAATGATCTCGGCACGATCCGCGCCGGCGTCGACGTGGCGGTGACTCACACCGTCCGCGACGAGCCGAGGAAGGTCGGCAAGGTCCTGGGGCTGTTCGGCGGCCGACCCAACGAGCTACGGACCCTGGCCGAGCGAGTGGCTGCGGCCCTGGCCGAGCGCGGCGCGTCGGCGAGCAATCAGGAAAAGGAGGAAGATCAGTAAGTGCGTGGGCCTAGGGTGCACAACACCACACAGTGCGCCCAGGTCCGAATGGAAAGGCGAGGAGCCAAGCTCCTCGCCTTCTTTTTTTTATTCAATTTTCCCGTCTTTTACGGTAAATATTTGTGCGTTCTTTATTTCCGGCAAGTGATGCTCTTCGGTGGTGGTGATAAAAATCTGGTGTCCGGAAAGGTGTGCAAGCAATTTAATTCGCCGCTCTTCGTCCAGCTCGGAAAACACGTCATCCAACAGAATTACCGGCGGCTGGTCATGCTGATCCAGATATTCAGCCTGCAGGAGCTTGATGGCCAGGATTTGGGCGCGCAGTTCCCCGCGCGAAGAATTATAGACATTAAGCTGGCCTTGTTTTTTGACCAAAAAATCTTCGCGGTGCGGGCCGACCAGGTTTTGCCCCAGCCTAATTTCCGCTTCTTGGTATTCCCTTAAGCGTGCTGTCAGCTGGCTGTCAGCGTAAGTTTTGTATTCAATCTGAAGGTCCATTTGAAATCCGGTGAGGTTTTTGTATGCCTCATTGACGCGGCTGTTTAAGAAGTCCAAAAAACCCTTCCTCTCGCTGCCAATGCTCATAGTCAGGGTCATCAACTGTTCATCCCAGAAGGCAAGCTCCTCCTTCCGGGCTTGATTGGCAAAAATTTTCTCCAAAAGTTTTTTTCGCTGCAGCAGCACATGGTCAAGCGAAGCCAGATCAGCCGAATAATTTTTGCTAATCTGAGACAAAGTGTCATCCAGGTATCTTCTCCTCGGCGCTGGACCGAATGAGAATAAATTTAGGTCTTGCGGCACAAACAAGACAGTAGCAAAACTTTTCCAAAGCCCGCGCTTGATTCTCTGGCCGTCAAGCTTAAAGGCGCGCTTTAGGATCGGCTCGGTTTGCACCACAACCTCAAAAGTCTCAGCCATCCCAGCCTTGACTTCGATTCGAAAATAGTTCTCGCCGCTTTTGACCAAAAACTGGTCCGGGCTGCGGAACGATTTGAGCAGAGAAAGAAAATATATGCTTTCCAAAAAATTAGTCTTGCCCGAGGCGTTGGCCCCCAGAATTAAAACGAGATCAGACGAGATATCGACGCTGATCTGTTTATAGTTGCGGAAGTTCTCTAGACTAATGCTTGTTAGCCTCATGGTAGTACGGTTTAAGTTGTCGAAGCCCGTGACGGAATATGTAATACGTAGTACGTCAACCGATACGGGCATCGATACCGTCTAACGTAAACCTAGAGCTTAATCGGCATCACGATGTACAAATAATTGTCGCGGTTTAGAGGAACCACTGTGGCCGGCGAAGCGTCATTGATCATCTTGAGCACGACCTTCTGTTCGGGCAGGGCATTTAAACAGTCCAGCAGGTAGCGGAAATTAAACACCGCGTTGTTGGCCTCGCCCTTGACTGAAGCTACAACCCTGGTTACATTCTCGCCGGCTTGGGCTGAGGACGCATTGACAGTTAACTCATTTTTACCCACTTGGACTTGGACATTGTTGGAATCCGGGGCAAACAAGCTGGCCGCCTTAAGCGCGTGGAGCAGTTCGGACCGGTCAACCTCAGCCTCGGTTTTGAAATCCTTGGGAATAATCTGGCGGTAATCCGGATAGGTTCCGTCAATCAAGCGGGAAATGATTTCTGTCTCATCAAACTTAAACAATACTTGGGATTCGGAAAAATAAATCTCCACCTCGCCGCTGCTAACACTGAGAATTTTATACAGCTCACCAATGGTGCGGGCCGGAATAATCACCTCTTTAGTGGCGGCAACCGGTGCGGATAAATTGGAAGTCCGTTCAGCCAGCCGGTACCGGTCAGTGGCCGCAATCCGCAGCTTATTGTCTTCGAAAGCCATGAATATGCCGGAAATCTCGGGTTGGGTTTCGTTGTTGGCTGAGGCCCAAACTGTTTCGGCTAAGGCCGCGCGCAGCTCCTCAGAAGAAATCTTTGCGTATGGCTCATCCAAAACCTGCGGGATTAACGGGAAGTCTTCGGAAGACAGGCCTTTGATGTTGGTGTGGTAATTTTCTGACTCCAGGCTTAAGGTGGTGTCTTTGGCGCTAATCACCACCTTTTCAGTCGGTAAATTATTTATATACTCATTCATTAGTTTGGCTGGCACAGTTAACCCACCCTCTTCTTCAACCTTGCCCCCAATCCAAGTATTGACCCCAATTTCTAAATTCGTGGAGGAAAGTTTGACTCGCCCCTGGTCGGTTTTGACCAGAATATTATTCAAGACCTGGAGGGGGTTTCCTACTCCCACCACCCGGCTGACGGCAAATAACCCCTTTCTTAAGTTGTCCTTGGTGCATACTACTTTCAT
>JACQJI010000032.1 GCA_016198045.1 Candidatus Doudnabacteria bacterium | reverse complement strand
CTTTTGGATTGTAGATTTCATCCGACGATGCAAAACTCTTCTTAATAATAGTTTTCATTTTTTCACCTCCAGGTTTTTAATTGAGTTAAGCATAACTCAATTCAGCTCCGACGTCACGTCGGAGCTGGCTTTTCCGCCCGAGGCGGATCAGCCTCTGGCTGAGGCGGCAAATTCCCTGCCTGCCGGACAGGCAGGGATCTGCCTCTGGCATGACAAGTTTTTCTTTGGCGGAATACAAATTCGAGTTCGCAGAGCGAACACAATATGAAAATTATTTCCCATTCTTTTTCTTCAGCGTCAGCAGATGTCCAAGCTTTACTTTCTTAGAAACCATTTCTATTTTGTTGTAAGTATTTAGCGGGACTTCGTGAGGTACACGTTCAACGACAATCCCAACTTTTTTCAAAAGTGCAATTCGGTTTGGATTGTTCGACATCAGCCGAATATTTCTCAATCCGAAATGGCGAAGAATATCTGCGATATCTCCGTAATGTTTTCGGTAATCTTCGTCAAACCCAAGCGAAGTGTAAGCGTCCACAACCAACTCATGTTTTCTGCGCTGACCTTCGGCATACACAAGAAAATGATTTCTCAATCCGACAGCTTTGCCGTGTTGTTCAAACGCAAATATGATTAGCCCATTCTTCTCTTCATCGATACGCTGCTTTGCTTCGTCCAGTTGCCAGCCGCAGTCGCAGTATTGCGAGCCGAAAAAATGCGCCCAAATACAAACGGACTCTACGCGCACGAGCGGTTTCTTTGCTTTCGCTGGATTGCCTTTTACCAAAGCGGCGTATTGTCCGCCAGGAAATGCAAAATACCAGAGGGTAAAATCGCTGATTTTTCCATTGGATATTTTTAGAGGAAGATTTACAGGTCCGATCAATTCATATCTTCCGAACTGGTGGACGGTTTTGATTTCTTGTTTTTTCATAATGCCGATAAAAAATTGTCATGGCGGAGCATGCGGGTTAAGTGTCCCGCACATGCAAGCATTATAAGGGTTTTTGAGTGATTTTTCCAGCTCGGATTTGAGGCATGTGGGTCTAGGGTATATTGTCAATTGGCAGTGAAAAAAACGAAGTCGTACTTCAAGATGATATGGCACTTATTTGTAAATATTTAATCAAATCGCCAGTACCATTTACTAGTTGTTGAAAGTCCACCCCAAAAAACTCGGCGTAGATTGAATTCATATTTTTGGAGGCCCCATAAGCCCGACTTTTAGTTGGGTGTGTGACACTATCACGTAATCGTTTTAATAGTTTAAAGTCTCCCCAAAAACTTTTTTGTGCAGGTGATTCAAAACTGTAAAGACTGGGTAGTATGTATTTTAATTTCAAATCAATTTCTTTATATGACAACTCTTGTGACGAAAGAGACTTTTGCCGTCTCCAGTAAACTGAGAGTTTGCCCAGTGAAATTATTTTGGCTCTTTTCTCCTCCGTGTAGGGTATGGCTGGCGCCTTCTCAATTAATTCGTTAACTAACGATTCTACTGCGCCAAAAAGTAATATTATACCTGAACAGGCCTCCGTGAAAAAATCAAATACAGCTTGCTCATCCATGAATGCCGTGCCCTGTTCTGAATCCTTGGGATTGACGGGACCACGACTTGCAAAAACTCTAGTTCTTAATTCAAGGGCTTTATTAAAAAACTCGATCGACTTTTTATAATACACGCCAACTATTTTAGGAGCGGTAAACCAAGTCTCCTTCTTTGTATTAGGATCGATATATCTATCGACTACGGTGACAGGTGTACCTTTTGGGTGGCTATATTTTAATGGCGTAGCTAACTTGATTATGGGCATAAAATTGCTTGGCGACAACGAGTTCTCGGGTCGCGCGATACTTAAGTTTCTATTGGCGGAGAGGGTGGGATTCGAACCCACGAGTCCCCTTTCGGGGACGCGGTTTAGCAAACCGCTGCACTAGACCACTATGCGACCTCTCCATCTGTAACATTTTACGCAAAAATGAGTGATCCGTCAATTTACTAAACAGCTTCTCTGAGAAATATTATAAGTTATTTATCTCAAATTATTTCTGGTAAACGATTTGCAATTGCTAAACTACTTCGCTACAATATTACCGATCGGTAAATTAGTTACCATAGCGAAATGAAAGAATCACAAAAGTTTTTGGCGCTGCAAATTCTCAAACTAATTGGTGTAGGAGCTTTATTTACTGCGGCCACAGTACTCTCCCCTACTTTCCTATACCAAGTCCTAAAGCAGTATCTACAATACAAATTTAAGAAGCCGTATAATCGGGAGCAAATCCGCAAAGCTGTTGACTATCTAAAGCGAAAAAAGTTTATTGCTTACCCGGCGAATGCAAAAAATAGCTATTTTTACTTGACCAAAGCGGGCAGGCGGCGGTTACTGCAGCTTAAAATTCAAGAACTTTCAATCGAAAAAGTCGCGTGGGATAAAAGATGGCGCTTGGTGACGTTTGACATTCCTGAGACCGATACCCGACAAAGATTTCAGTTCCGGAGAAAACTCAAAGAGCTAGGTTTTTTTCATTTCCAGCGTAGCGTTTTTATCTTACCCTACCCTTGCGAAAAGCAGATCAATCTGATCAGTGAACACTTAAATATCCAACCCTATGTTCATGTCTTAACCACTGAACGTTTCACAGCCGATAAGGACTTAGTTAAACATTTTATGCTAAAATGACTTGCCCCTTGTAACAAAGTATGGGATAATGCGTCTTAATTTATGACTGAAGATGATCTTAACAATTTACTGTCGTTGGCCCAAAGCGGCGATCGCGAAGCTTTTGGTGTAATCTACGACCAATACTCCGGAAAAATTTACAAATTCATCTTTTTTCGCGTAAACCACAAAGAAGTCGCGGAAGACATTTTGTCCGACACATTTGTCAAAGCCTGGAACAAAATCAGCCAGATCCAATCCCCGCAGGCCCTAAGCAGCTGGCTCTACCAGGTGGCCAAGAACAACATCATCGACTACTACCGAATCAAGAAAGAAACAGTCAGCCTGCAAGAAGTCGAAAGCATACTGGAAGATCCGCAGAATATAGTTGAAGCCGCCAACCTTAGCTTGGAGCAAACACAACTCTTAGAGCTGATACGCGACCTGCCGCCGGACCAAGCTTCGGTGATTCAATATAAATTCTTTGAAGAACTGGAGAACGCGGAGATCGCCCAGATCATGAACAAAACCGAAGGAGCGGTCAGAGTCATCCAGCACCGCGCCGTGGCAAATTTGAAAAAACTGCTTAATCAAAAGCTGAAGCATAAGAAAAGACCATGAAGAAAATCTCCAAAACTTATCGGATCGCGCCGACCTCTGATGAAATCGAACAGATGTTGTTTGCTATTCCTAAAAAAAATGTCTTGAACGCGGATTTTGCTCGAGTGAAGAACCAAATTCTCGACAGAATTTCTTTGCCCCAAGAAGTTGCCCTGCCACAGCCCCAAGGCTGGCTGGCGGTTTTTGCTTCCTCCTTGCCCCGAGTCCTGAAAATCGGCGCGGGCGTGCTCGGCACTGTGTTAATTACCGCCAGCTTAGTGCTGAGTGCCGCGGCCACAGCCCTGACCAGTGTCCCGGGAGAGCCGACGTATCAGTTTAAAAAAGTGGTGGAAAACCTCCAATTGAAATTTGCCAATGATGAACAAAAAGCCAGATTGCAGGTTAAATTCGCAGGCGAGCGCTTGCAAGAATTGGAACTGGTGCTGGAACAAAATAAGGACAGGCTCGGCGAAGCCAAAACCCAGGCAATTGTGAGTAATACCGTGCAGGACCTACAGCAAACCACGGCTGCGGCAGTCAGCGCTTCGGCCAAAGTCAAATCAGCCCAGCCCAAGGTGGCGATTCTTAATGCGCTGGTGCAGCAGTCAGCCCTGCTTAAAACCGCGGCCATCCAGAGCGAAGGCAAGGTCAAGCTGGAACTGGAAAAGGCCCTGGAAACCAATAAAATTTCCCAGGAAGAAGCCATAGCCAACATAGAACGAGCAGGACTGAAAGTCGAAGCAGCGCCCATCACTGTGGAAGAAAAAACTGACGAACCAAAAGAAGAAATGGACCAGCCATCCGAAGAATCAGGAGAAAGTGCAGCAGAGTAATTTCATAACCCTTGTCAGCTCAAATATAAACAGCTGAAAATTCATATGCGGAACAAGCCCGGTCATCCGACTGGGCTTTTCTGATGAAGCAAAATCTGGTAGAATAAGACAGCTTACTCGGGAGAGTTGCGCCGAATGGTAAGGCACCAGTCTTGAAAACTGGGGCCCCGTAAGGGGCTTGCAGGTTCGAGTCCTGCACTCTCCGCCAAAGAAACTTATGAACGAAAACCCAAACCAAACAACCGAACAAATTAGTTGGCAGGCGCCGGAATTCACAGCGCACCAAAAAACTCTCCAATGGTACGTCACTTTCGGCGTCATTTCATTATTACTCCTGGCTTTCGCGGTATTTACTGGCAGTTTCATCACCATTACCACTTTCATTCTCGGCATAGCCATTGCGTATTTTTTCGCCACAAAACAGCCCCAAAACACCACTTATACCATGAGCGGACTCGGCATCGGAATCAACCACAACACCATACCCTACAAAAACATCAGAAAATTCTGGATTATCTACAAGCCGCCCCAGACCAAGACTTTGAACTTCGAAACGACTGCTTACCTCAACAACACTGTCAGCCTGGAATTAGGCGACCAGGACCCGGTAGCGGTCAAACTGTTTCTCAAAAGATACTTGCCCGAAGATCTGGACATGGACGAAACCATCACGGACATCCTGGCCCGAAAGGCCAAGTTTTAAATAATTATCGTGCGCCCGTAGCTCAGTGGATAGAGTGTGGGTTTGCGGAACCCAAGGTCGCAGGTTCGAATCCTGCCGGGCGCGCCAGTTTAACAGTTATGCGTTAAAGGGTTACGAGGCCCGTTTCGTCATACGGCTACGTTTGACGTCACCTCTTAACGATACGGGCTTCTTTACCTCTTAACCCTAAACGATCATGTTTGATCTAAGAACCCCGATTGAAAACCTCTACCTGGTGGGTCCCGCTCGAGCCAAAATCTTAAAAAGACTCGAGATCCAAAACTTGGGCGACCTGCTTTTTTATTTTCCCCGCGCTCATCAGGACTTGTCCAAAATCACTTTGATTTCTGACTTGAAACCCGGCGAATTTTCGAATATCAAAGCTAAGGTCTTGGAAATCAAAACCTTCCGGACCAAAGTCCGCAAACTCTCCCTAACCCATGCGCTGGTTGGGGATGAAACCGGCAGCATCACTTGCCTTTGGTTTAACCAGCCGTTTCTCTCCAAAGTCATCAAGCCTCACGAAACTTTTCTTTTTTCAGGGAAAGTGGCACTAGAAAAGAACAAGCTGCAGCTGCAAAACCCGATTTACGAACAGGAAAAGCCCGAACAAATCCACACCAAAAGACTGGTCCCGATCTATTCACTAACCGCGCAGATCACCCAAAAGCAGCTGCGGACGATTATCAAAACCTATCTGGACAAAGTTACCCTGCCGGAATACCTGCCAAGTCAAATAACCAAGGCCGAAGGCCTGCTTGACCGAAATTCGGCAGTTCATTATTTTCACTTCCCGCCTAACTATTCATCTCTGCAAGCGGCGCAAGAGCGCCTGGCCTTTGATGAAATTTTCCAAACCCAGCTAAAAGTTTTGCAATACCGGAAGCTGCGGCAAAGGCAGCAGAGTGCCCAAATTTCCAACGGACCATTGTTGCAAGAAAAAATCAAACGTCTGCCATTCCAGCTCACGAACGGGCAAAAACAGGCTTTAAGTCAAATTATCCGGGATTTTACCCAGGCTTATCCGGCCAATCGTCTGCTCAACGGGGACGTCGGCAGCGGCAAAACCATCCTAGCCGCATTGGCTCTATGGCTTATTGCCAAAAGCGGCTATCAAGGAGCGCTACTGGCCCCCACCGAGGTTTTGGCTACCCAGCATTACCTCAATCTGCGTAAATTTTTTGAAGCAGACGGAATCAGCGCAACCCTGCGCACATCCAGCCATAAATCGGAGCCGGGGATGGTTAATATTGGCACGCACGCTTTGCTTGAGGAAACGGTTAAGTTTAGCAAGTTAGCGCTGGTGGTTATTGATGAGCAGCATCGGTTTGGTGTAGAACAGCGCGCGGCGCTAAAAAATTTGCATAACACTCATTTGCTGACCATGAGCGCCACTCCCATCCCCCGCACCCTGGCTTTGACCCTGTATGGCGATCTGGATATTTCCCTGCTCACGGAACTTCCGGCCGGCCGCGAAAAAATCCAGACTGAATTAGTGGCTGAACCCAAAAGGACTGAAACTTATAAGTTCATAAAGGAGCAGATCAAAGCCGGCCGGCAGGCTTTTGTTATTTGCCCGCTCATCGACCCGTCAGACAAATTGGAAGTAAAATCAGCCACGGCTGAATACGAGAAGTTGACCAAGGAAGTTTTTCCAGATCTCAAGATTGGCTTGTTGCATGGCCGTATGAAGTTCGAGGAGAAAGAAAGAGTTATGCAACAATTTCAGAACAAAGAATTGAACATGCTGGTTTCCACTTCCGTGGTGGAAGTCGGGGTGGACGTGCCCAATGCCGCGGTCATGATTATCGAAGGAGCCGAAAGATTCGGCCTGGCTCAGCTCCACCAGTTCCGCGGGCGCGTAGGAAGGTCAGATTTTCAGTCTTACTGCTTTTTGTTTTCCGACGATCCCAACGCCCCGGACAACCCAAGACTTCAGGCTTTTCTGAATAGCGAAAACGGCTTCGAACTGGCAGAAAAGGATTTGCAGATCAGAGGCGCCGGGGATCTCTATGGCACCGAGCAGTCTGGCTACCACTTTCGAATTGCCACGCTCTCAAACCTGGATCTGGTCCAGAAATCCCGCGACTACGCAGACGCTCTGCTCACCCAAGATCCCAAGCTCGACAAACATCCTCTCTTAAAGCAAATTATCAGCGCCCAGCCCCAAGTCCATCTGGAATAGTTTGGTTGACAATCTCGCCATAAAAACGTAAAATTATGGCCAAGTTCACCGGGCGGTGCTTTGTCCGCCCAGGGATCAACCAGTTACCAGGAGGAATGTATGCCCCAACTCGGGTACGGCACCCGCCGCGAAGTGATGAGTGCTGAACAGGCGCTCGAATCACTTGGCATCCATGGCCCGGTGCAAGCTGTCCGGGCTCTCGCCAAGGGGGTCGACAAAGCGGTACGCGACCACATCATCACCGCGTTCGGACGTCACCCTGACGTCCAGAAAGCGACCCAGAGAATCAACTGCACCGGCGAGGCCAACTAGTCCCGCCACACATCAACGTCGGCGTTCGTCGGAGGCGGAAAATGAATTTTGCTGGGAATATCGAGATCTTCAAAAGCGGGTCAGTGCCCACCCAAACGGTCAGGGGCCGAGAAGTTCGCGTATTCGGCTTGGCCAAGCCACATGATTCGCGAAGCTTCGATGGCCCATTCGTCGCCGTAATGGAGGGCAGGAGGGAATCCGTCGTATCACTCGGGGAGGTCGTGCAAAACGACCTTCTCAGGCGACGCCTGGAGGAGGCCGGGCTGAAGACAGGATAAGGACCGTGGGTTTTGGAAGCGTAGGTTGACGGCCCAACTCCCAGCTGGGCTTGCCTTTGAGCCGCTTTCAAAGCTGCACGGTCACGGGGCGTCGGTTCCCTCAGTCGGGCCCAACCACAGCTCAAGGCCCCGCACTTGAGGGAACGGCCGGCCGCGGATGGAAGGAGACTGCGCATCCTTCCTCCGCGGCCGTTTTGCTTTATAATCAATTCTCAATCCAATCCTCTCCTTTTAGGAGAGGACGTCACGACTTGTCGTGACAGGAGAGGTCTATAAACCAGAGGCTTTTTTGATAGTTTCCAAGAATTGGTCTATATCCTGATCAATCTCGCCGTTCCAGAAAGTTAAAACTTGATAGCCTCTATTTTTTAAATATTTTATTCGTGATTGATCTTTTAATTTTTGCGTTGGGTTTTTATGCGGATTACCGTAGATTTCGATGACAAGCCTATGTTCGTGACAGTAAAAATCAACAATAAAACCTACAACCTGGACTTGTCTTTTAAACTTCAAGCTTAAAAATCTACTAGCTCGAAGGCGTTTCCATAGTTTAGCTTCCCAAGGAGTTTGCTTGGTTCTTAATTGTTTGGCGTAATCTAACATACACCCTCTCTTGTCCAGCACCAAAAATTGGTGCTGGACACTCTCTCCCAAAGGGAGAGAGTTAAGTTGAATTTCTACTTGGCAATATAGTAGAGTTTGTTGTCGAACAAATTCACGAAGTAGAGCTTGCCTTTGATCTCAAGCAGGCTTTTGACTTTGGTGTCCTGCTCCGGCTGGTAATAAGTTTCTTGATTGAAGGTCAACAGGTCAAGCTTCACAAACTCTTCTCCAGGAATGCCTGATTTGCCGGCCGCCGCGTAGAGGGTCTTGCCCGTAGGATCAACGCTGATCTTGTCAATACTGGTTGCCAGATCCAGATCCGTTACCTGCCTATTGGAAAAATTGTACATCAGCAGCCGAGTTGCGCCCAAAGCCCTTTCCTGCGCAAATATGAACTTCTCTCCCCCCGGCACCCAGACGGCCCCGATGTTTTTTCCCTCTTCAACCACGGGGTCGAATTTTCCGCTTTCGATGTCAACCTGATAGATTTTGTTAAGCTCTTGCGTGGGCTTGGACCGATAAACCAAGGCTCTATCGCCTGTGGGGGAAACTTTGACCACATAATCCAGCCAGAATAATTCGGCTATCGTGCTGAATCCGGAGCTGTCGGGGACCGCGATTTTGAGCTGCTGGGTATTGTCGCCGGCTTTCCAAACATACAGAATCCGCTCGCCATCCGGCATCCAGTCAAGGCTTTGGACGGCCTCTGGCAACTGGACATATTTCTTCTGATCGTTGTCATAATGATACTTGACTTCCCCAATGCTGGTGATGGTGGTGATGATGAAATCATTGCCCTGCTGCGGCCAAAGAGCTTGGATTAAGCTTCCGGTGGTTAAAGCCGGCAGCGGAAATTCGGTCAAGCCGGATCCGTCTAGCATCACTCGAAACAGCTGCCCGCTTGCGTTAAAGTACCAAATCGCGGAGCCGTCAAACGAGCTGATGGGAGAAATCACGGCTTCATCCACCAGTTTTCGCACTTCCGGTTGAGCCTCCGTCTGCTCCACAGTCTCGCTTTTTTTCTTGCCGACCATCAGCACAATTCCCGCCCCAAGCGAGAGCAGAATCACTAGGCCTAATATAATAATAATTTTTTTAAT
>JACQJI010000031.1 GCA_016198045.1 Candidatus Doudnabacteria bacterium | reverse complement strand
TGAGCGAAGTCGAAGGCTTACATTAATTTAGATAATAATTTTTATGAAGATGCGAGAATTAAAAGCCTTGAGCAATGAAGCTTTAAACAAGCAGCTGGCCAGCCTCCGCGAGCAACTCCGAACGCTTAAGTTCAAAATTTATACCAAAGAAGTCAAGAACAACCACCAGCTTCGGCAGATTAAAAAAGATATCGCCAGGATCTTAACGATTATTAATACCAAGTAACATGGCAAGAAAAACTCTTGTAGGTCGAGTCGATACTAATAAGATGAACAAAACGGTAGTCGTAAAAGTTGAAGTCACGAAAGTTCATCCCAAATACCACAAGCGGTTTACTGTCTACCGCAAGTATGTGGCGCATGCCGAGGATAAATTCAACGTTGGCGATTTAGTGGAAATTGAGGAGTCCAAACCTTTGAGTAAGACCAAGCATTGGAAAGTCATGAGGAAAATAACATGATTCAATTAAGAACTAGACTGAAAGTCGCGGACAACACAGGAGCAAAAGAGATTGCTGTCTTCGGCGTGGCTGGCAAAAATCGCCGCAGGGTTGCTCGACTTGGCGACGTGGTGGCCGGTTCTGTGAAGGTGGCGGCGCCAAAAGGACAGGTCAAAAAGGGCGACAAGGTCTACGCAGTTATCGTCCGCACCCGAAAAGAAGTCAGGCGGGAAGACGGGTCCTATATCAGATTTGATGACAACGCGGCAGTGCTAGTGGAAAAGGGCAATCAGGAGCCTCGCGGCAGTCGGATTTTTGGGCCGATCCCCAGAGAATTGCGGGATTTGGGTTTTACTAAAATTATTTCACTGGCTCCGGAAGTAATATGATTATGACTAAGCTTAATCTAAAAAAAGGCGATCTGGTAAAGCTTCTGTCTGGCAAAGACAAAGGCAAGGAGGGAAAGGTCATCAAAACTTTTCCCAAAGACCAGAAGGTAGTGGTTGAGGGTTTGAATATCCATTACCGATTTGCGCGGCCCAGGAGAGCTGGTGAGAAAGGTCAGCGGTTGGAAATCCCGGCCGCAGTCACCATCAGTAAAATCATGCTCGTCTGTCCGCACTGCGGCAAGCCGACTAGAATTTCCCACGAAAGAAGTAACGAAAGGAATTTCCGCAAATGCAAAAAATGCGGGAAGTTGATAAATTAGTAATTTAGTAATATGAATCTTAAGACCGCTTATAAAGAAAAAACCATACCTGCGCTCAGGAAAGAACTGAGCGTAGATAATGATTTGGCTGTGCCTAGAATCGAAAAAGTTGTGGTCAATGTCGGAGTCGGCAAAACTTTGAAAGACCCCAAATTTTTGGAAGCGATTATCGAGGACCTGAAAAGAATTACTGGACAATCGCCGGTAAAGACCCTGGCAAAAAAATCTGTCGCCGGCTTTAAAATCCGGCAAAACCAGGTCGTGGGCCTAATGGTGACGCTGCGCGGAAAACGGATGTACGATTTTGTGGAGAAACTTATCAAAGTGGCTCTGCCCCGGGTGCGCGACTTCAAAGGTTTAAGTTCCAAAAGCTTTGATGGCAAGGGAAATTATAATATCGGATTTAGGGAGCAGATAGTCTTTCCGGAAACTTTAAGAGAGCATATCGAGCACATCTTTGGGTTGGAAGCAAATATTCAGACAAACACTGACGATGACCGGCAGGCGTTGGCGTTATTAAAATCATTAGGATTCCCCTTTCATGGCAACTAAGGCACAATACGTTAAATCACAAAGATCCCGGACTAAGCCAAAATACTCAACCAGGGTGGTCCGACGTTGTTGGCGGTGCGGGCGCAAACACGGATATATGCGCGACTTTGACCTTTGCCGGATATGTTTTCGGGAACTGGCCAGCAACGGCGAAATCCCTGGGGTATCTAAATCTTCATGGTAATTTTTACTTTTAACTTTTTACATTCATGACCGATCCAGTATCAGACATGTTAACTAGAATAAGGAATGGTTACAGCGCTCGGAAAGCCGAGGTTGTTGTTCCATATTCCAAGTTCAAACACAGCTTAGCTTCGGCTTTGCTTGAGAGTGGTTGGATAAAAAATTTGCAGGTTAAAACTGAGGGTAGTTTCAAATCACTTCTGATTGCGCTTAAGTACGATGAGCAAGGCGAGCCGATCCTTTCTGGAATCAGCAGAGTGAGCAGGCCGGGCCAGCGCATTTATAGAAAAAATTCCGATTTGCCAAAAGTCATGGGGGGCTTGGGCACGGTTATCGTTTCCACATCCAAGGGTATAATGACTGATGCGACCGCGCGCAAGCAAAAAATCGGTGGAGAAATTATCTGCCAAATCTGGTAATTAAATTATATGAGTAGAATCGGGAAAAAACCCATTGCAATCCCGTCTGGAGTCACGGCTGAAATAAAAGAGCGCACCCTAAAGGTCAAAGGGCCCAAAGGTGAACTGTCTTTGGAAATACATCCAAAAGTCAAATTAAATAAACAAGACTCAGAACTGCTCGTGGAAATCAATGACAAAGAATCGAAGCAGGAAAAAGCTTTGTGGGGCCTGTTCCGATCGCTGGTTAATAACATGGTACTCGGAGTCACGACGGGTTTTGTGAAAAACCTAGAAATCAACGGAGTAGGCTATAAGGCTGCTGTCTCCGCGAAAAAATTGGTTTTGAATTTGGGGTATTCTCATCCCGTCGAGCTTGCGATACCAGCGGGGCTTGAAGCTAAGGTAGAAAAAAACGTCATAACCGTTTCCGGGGCTGACAAGCAGGCCGTAGGCCAATTTGCAGCAGTGGTCCGCCAAACCAGGCCCCCGGAACCCTATAAGGGCAAAGGAATTAAGTATGCAGACGAAGTCATCCGCAGAAAAGCGGGCAAGGTTGTGAAAGCAGTTGGGGGAGGCAAATAATATGGCAAAAGATAGGGCAAGACAATTAAGACACCATCGTATTCGGGCCAAGGTTGCCGGAACCAACCAGCGGCCGAGATTGAATGTGTTCCGATCGCTTAAATCGATATACGCGCAGCTGATTGATGATGAGCAAGGAAAAACATTGGTCGCTGCTTCCAGTAAGGAAATTAAGTCAAAAGCCAAAAAAGTTGAGCTGGCCGCCGAGGTCGGGAAGCTCCTGGCAAAAAAAGCATCGGAACGCGGAATCAAACAGGCAGTGTTTGACCGGGCCGGTTATAAGTATCATGGTCGAATTAAAAATCTGGCCGAGGCCGCCAGGTCAGCAGGATTAATTTTCTAATTTTTATGATCAGACAACGAACGAGCAGGCAATTCGAAGCGGTCAAAAGAGATTTTGACCAGAAGGTCGTGGAAGTCAAGCGGGTCACCAGAGTCGTGGCCGGAGGCAAGCGCATGAGGTTTCGCGCCTTGGTGGTAGTGGGAGACCGGAAGGGTCGGGTCGGGGTGGGACTGCGGAAAGGCACGGATGTCGCGGAGGCCGTCAATAAAGCCGTGAATGCGGCCAGGAAAAGCATGGTGACTGTCAACATAGTGTCTGGCACAGTTCCGCACGAAGCAAAGTTAAAGTATAAATCATCCGTGGTTTTTCTAAAGCCGGCAATGCCGGGAACGGGAATTATCGCCGGCGGGGCTATCCGCCAGGTGCTTGATTTAGCCGGAGTAAAAAACATTTTGTCCAAAATGCTGGGATCGGCAAACAAAGTCAACAACGCCATGGCAACTTACTTGGCGTTATCCAAGATGAAGTCGCGGTCTGAATCTAACAGATAATATGCTTAAACTTCATGAACTAAAACCTAAAGGGGGTTCGACGAAGCGCCGGAAAGTCGTGGGACGCGGCCTTGGCTCAGGTCATGGGACTTTTTCTGGCCGCGGCGCCAAAGGTCAAAAAGCCAGGGCGGGAGCTTCCATCCCCATAGGTTTCGAAGGCGGCCGGATGCCGCTGCACCGCCAAATCCCCAAAAAGCGCGGATTTACCAGCCGCCACCCGAAACACCAGGTTTTGGATTTAGACCAGATTGAAAGGAAGTTTAACGCCGGAGAAGTAATCAGTCCCAAAACAGCTTTTGATAAGGGATTGATCAAATATCCCGAAATCCCAGTGAAAGTTTTGGCAGAAGGCAAGCTCAGCAAAGCCTTAACTTTTGAAAAGGTCAGAGTTTCTAGGAGCGCCCGGGAAAAAATTGAGCAAGCCGGGGGAAAAATCAATGTCTAAACTCCTGCAAATTTGGAAAACTAAAGATTTGCGAAATAAGATCCTGATTATCGCCCTGCTTTTGGTCGCCACCAGAATTTTGGCCAACATCCCGATCCCGGGAATTGAATTGTCCAACCTGCGCACCCTGCTTAACTCCAACCAACTTTTCGGTTTGTTTAATATCTTTTCGGGCGGCGGCTTGTCAAATTTTTCCGTAACCATGTTGGGGGTGGGGCCCTACATTACCGCCTCCATTATCATGCAGCTCTTGACCATCATTATCCCTAAGCTTGGCGAACTGCAGAAAGAAGGCGGGGAAGCAGGGAGAGCGAAAATCAATCAGTATACGCGGTTGATGACCGTGCCGCTAACAGCCATTCAGGCCTACGGAACAATTATTCTTTTGACGCGCACCGGCGGTTCCACAGTGCTTGCAAACTTTAGCGGATTCCAGTGGTTTGTAACTTTGCTGGCCATCGTTGCCGGAACCATGGTTTTGATGTGGCTGGGAGAAGTCATAACCGAATATAAGATCGGCAACGGGATTTCTTTGATTATTTTTGCCGGCATCGTGGCTCAACTCCCGGTGGCGGTGCAGCAAGGCTATGTCAACCTCACCACTTCCTCCGGTTCGCTTTCGGGAACCAGTCTGGTTACGGCCGTAGGATTTTTGGCGGTCGCGGTGGTCGTGATTGGTGGAATAGTGGCGATCACCGAGGCTCAAAGAAACATCCCGGTTTCTTACGCCAAGCGCGTGCGGGGCAACAAGCTTTATGGCGGAGTAAACACGCATTTGCCTTTGCGGGTCAACCAGGCCGGAGTCATCCCAATCATCTTTGCCATTTCGATTTTGCTTTTTCCCGGCTTGATTGCGAACTTTTTCTCCGCTTCCAAGACGGCTCAAATTGCCGCAGCCGCCAAGGCCATCAATGACTTTTTCCAGAACCAAACGTATTATGGAATTATGTACTTCCTGCTCGTGGTGGCGTTTACTTACTTCTATACCGCGATCGTGTTTAATCCCGACGAAATTTCCGAAAACATTCAGAAACAAGGAGGCTTTGTGCCAGGACTACGGCCAGGCAGGCAGACCGCGGAGTTTCTTTATAAAGTTTTAAACCGGATCACCCTGGCAGGCGCTATCTTCCTTGGCTTGATTGCAGTATTGCCGTATATCATACAATCATTTACTAAAACTCAAACCCTAACCCTCGGAGGGACTAGCATTTTGATCGTGGTCGCGGTTGTGATTGAAGTTATGAAGCAAGTCGAAGCGCAGATGGTCATGCGCGATTATGAAAACTTCTAGTTGATAGGTGATAGTTAATAGTTGATGGAAAACCATTCCCGCGAAGGCGGGAATCTTGCTATAATAAAACTATGGTGATAAAAAATATTTATATTATGTTGGGTCCTCCTGGATCTGGCAAAGGGACGCAGAGCAAATTGCTGGGTAAGAAGCTAGGTTATGCATATTTTAGTACCGGCGTTCTGCTTCGAGATATTGCCAGAGAGCAATCAGAGTTGGGTAAGAAAGTCAAAGGTTTTATTGATCAGGGGATTATTATTCCCGACGAAATGATGCGCAATATTTTTCGGGCTAAAGTTACAAGCCTCGGTAAAGTTAAGGGATTAATTTTAGACGGTTACCCCAGAACCTTAGGGCAGGTTGGTTTTTTGGATGAGCTCACCGCCGAGTTGGGTGGACCAAAGACCGCCGCTGTCTTTCTGGAAGTCGATAAGCAAAAACTGTTGGCCAGGTTGGCGAACAGAAAAAGCTGCGCTGTTTGCCATACTATCTACAAATCCGACATGCCAGAATACGCTACCGGTGTTTGCAGTAAATGCGGCGGCCAACTAGTTATGCGCTCTGACGATGATCCGGCCGTGATGGAAAAGCGATTCGAGGAATATTTAGCCAAAACCGCTCCGGTGAAGGAACATTACGAAAGCCAAGGTTTGCTGGTCCATATAGATGGCGATCAGCCAATCGAAAAAGTCCATCAGGAAATTCTAAAGAAACTAGAAACCAGAAACTAGAAACTAGATGCGCAAAAAACGCTTAGGGTTTGAACTGATTATACTCGGCGACTCTGCCTCAGGCAAAGATACTCAGGCCTTGCTTTTGGCAAAAAAATATAACGTCAGGCTAGCGCGCAGCGGCGAGTACTTTCGAAAGCTTCGGGGCTATAGGTATCGACACGGCGCACCCGCTCCGAGCAGTCTTGTGATTATGTTTTTGAATTATTACTTGAAGAACTTAACCTGGAACCGGAATACAATTTTTGTCGGCGCTGCTCGGCTAAAAGCGGAAGCGCAGTATCTGGTCAAAGAGCTTAACAAGCGGAATCGCGATTTTTTTGTTCTTTATATCAAGGTTCCGACGACCGAGATTGTCAAACGCTCCAAGCTCCGATCGCAGCGGCTGGAGGATCGAGATATCAGGCTGATAAATAGCAGAATTAAATACTATAAACAGCAAGTCAGCAAGACAGTTGATTATTACAAAAGGTTGCGCAAACTGAAGTTTGTCAACGGCAAGCAAACAGTTTCCTTGGTGCACAAAGACATTCTTAGAGCCATCAGTGACTACCAACGATCCAAAAGAGGTTGAACTTTTGCGCAAGTCAGGCAGAATTTTGGCTGAAGTGCTGGCTTTGGTTATGGACCAGACCAAAGCTGGAATTTCAGCAGCCCAACTGGATATACTGGCTGAAACCGAGATCAAAAAAAGAGGCGGCAAGCCCTCATTCAAAAATTACAAAGCTCATCCGCAAGGGCCAAAGTTCCCGGCCAGTCTGTGCGTCTCAGTCAACGACGAAGTAGTTCACGGCATTCCTTATTCCAAGAAGGTTTTAAAAGATGGCGATATCGTCGGACTGGATCTGGGGGTTGAATACCAAGGCTTCTACACTGACGCGGCCGTGACAGTACCTGTCGGCAATGTGGACAATCATGGTTTACATCTTATCGATACCACAAGGACCTGTCTTAATGCTGCTTTAAAAGTTAAAGCCGGCCAGTTCACCGGCGACATCGGGCAGGCGATTGAATCCACAGCGAAACTGAATGGCTTTTCCGTCGTTAGAGAGTTGGTTGGCCACGGCGTGGGGAAGTCGGTGCATGAAGATCCGGAAGTGCCTTGCTTCGGGCAGCCAAGAACTGGAACCAAGCTGGTTTCCGGAATGGTTCTGGCCATAGAGCCCATGGTTAACGAAGGACAATGGAAGGTTGTGTTTGCTGATGACGGCTGGACGGTGAGAACCGCGGACGGTCGGCGCTCCGCCCATTTTGAGCATACAGCAATTGTCACAGAGGAAGGATGCGAAATACTGACGGATATGGTATAATTAAATACAAACTCATGCAGGAAATGGAAAAAAAACAAGCAAACAGCTTAACCTCGGACCTCCCGAAGGAAACTGGCAGGCCTGAGTCTCGGTTTTTGTCACTACTGATTTTGTTGAGCTTTCTTTTCGGCATCGCCGGCGCTGTGGTCGCCGAGCTTTATATCTTGCCTTTTTACAGGAAAGTGAACACTGGTTCTACCATTTCTGACATTCGCACGGTGCAAGTCAACGAAGACTCAGCAGTGGTGGAAGTGGTCAAAAAATCCAGCCCAGCCGTGGTTTCCATAATTATTTCCAAAGACCTCAATAAAATTCCCGGTTACAGCTCTTCTCCATATGACTTTGGCCCATTCTTTTTTGATCCATTTTTTGACTTTCGTAATAAGAACGAAACAAAGCCAAATGTTCAAGAAGTGGGGGGAGGCAGCGGATTCATAATTTCCAAGGATGGCTTGATCGCCACCAACAAACACGTAGTTGCGGACGAAGACGCTACCTATACGGTGCTGACCAATGACGGAAAAAAATACGATGCTAAGGTTTTGTCCAGGGATCCCGTGAATGATCTAGCTTTGGTAAAAATCGAGGCACAAGACCTGCCGACTTTGTCCTTAGGAGATTCCTCCAATGCTGAAATCGGCCAGAAAGTCATAGCCATAGGCAACTCCTTGGGCCAGTACCGCAATACCGTGACTACCGGCGTGATTTCCGGTATCGGTCGGACGATTACCGCGTCGGGGGCGGGGGGCTCCGAACAATTGGAAGGCGTGATTCAAACTGATGCCGCGATCAACCCAGGCAACTCTGGTGGTCCACTTTTGGATATCGGCGGGTCGGTGGTTGGCATCAATACGGCGATTGACGCTGAGGGCCAGCTGGTGGGCTTTGCTATCCCAGTAAACGACCTGAAGAGCGACATAGAAAACTTCAAAAAGTTTGGCCGGATCATCAAACCGTTCCTGGGGATAAGGTACGTCCTAGTTAACCAGTCGCTTAAAGAAGAGAATAATTTGCCGGTTGATTATGGTGTTTTGATAGTCAGCGGAGGCAATAAGCTGCCAGGCGTGATCCCGGGTTCTGCGGCTGACAAAGCCGGGCTTAAGGAGAATGATATTATTTTGGAACTAAATGGCAACAGGATTAATCAGGATAACAGTTTGGCTGGGCTGCTCAAGAACTATAATCCGGGTGATACTGTGAAGATGAAAATTTTGACTGGTGGCGTCGAAAAAGAGATCACAGTGACGCTGGGAGAGAGTAAATAGCCTTCTATGCGGATTCTAGCGCTGGATTGGGGCAGCAAAAGGGTGGGAGCTGCCATCTCGGACGAGGAAGGAAAAATTGCCTTTCCCATGGAGCATGCTATTGAAACAAAAAACGCTACCGAGGAGATCAAAAAAATTATCATTGAGCACAACGTAGGACGAGTTTTAGTTGGCTTACCCAGGAGCACGGAAGGCAGTGAAGGACATTCAGCCGGATTGTTAAGGAAGTTCGCCTCGAGTTTGGCTCAACAGACAGGTATTGAGATCACCTTTCTTGATGAGAGATTCACCACTGTCGAAGCCACCAAATTACTGAGAACTCAAGGTTTAAGCGAAAAAAAACAAAGACCGATTAAGGATAATTTGGCAGCGCAAATAATGTTGCAAAGGTTTTTGGATACAAATTCACCAGTTTGAGACAAAATCAAAAATGAGCGAATTTCGCCAAGATATAGTTTCGAAACATTGGGTTTTGTTTGCGCCCAATCGCACCAATCGTCCGGAAGATTTCGTAGTTTCTCCCGCGACTCCGCATAATTTGCCGTCCTCTGACAAAACTTGCGTTTTTTGCCCCGGCAACGAAGCTTATAATCAGGAAATTGCGAGTTACCCCAAAGGACATAAGTGGCAAATAAGAGTCATCCCCAACAAGTTCGAGGCCTTGGGGCATCGGGGCGGGCGCGAGAAGTCGGATTTTTACATAGTTCGTGAAGGAATGGGTGATCATGAGGTCATAATCACCAGACCACATAATATCCTCACTGGATTTTTGGAAGACCGGCTGATGGATCTGAACCTGAAAGTGTACCAAGAAAGGATGCGGGAGCTGTCCAATCATCCGGAAGTTCAATACATTCACATTTTTCAAAATCACGGCCGAGACGGCGGGGCAAGTTTGGCGCATCCGCATTCCCAGGTGGCCGCCACACCCTTTGTCCCCGAGCATTTGCATGACGAAGTGACGGGCAGCTTCGTTTACTTCATGCAGAACGGCGCGTGCGTTTACTGTGAGATGATTTTGAAGGAGCTGAGTGACAGGGAGCGGATTGTGCTTGATGATAAAGATTTTTTGGTTTTTACCCCTTTTGCTTCCAGGGTTCCTTACGCTTTGCGCATTATTCCCAAGCGGCATCACGCCAGCTTTATCGATATGAGTGATAGGGAGCGGTTCTCGCTTGCCCGCATTTTAAAAACTATGTTGCAGAAGCTTTATGCCAAGTTTCACAATCCGTCATATAATTATTACATCCACACCATGCCAGTTTCTCATTCGTTGCTTACCCGATATGACGATCGCAGCTACCATTGGCATTTGGAAATTTTGCCCAGACTGAATATCTGGGGTGGGTTTGAGTTAGGATCAGATGTTTATGTCAACACAGTGGTGCCAGAGGTCGCGGCGGACATTTTGAGGCAGCCATGAAGCTTAGAACGACGGGTCCTGCCGCAGTTCACCCCCAGCAAGTGCTCGTTATAACTGCGCGCTTGCTGGGGGTCCCCCGAACTGCGTCACCCGTCGGCTATACCCTATGAAGAAACTTATCATCGCCAACTGGAAAATGAATCCGAAATCACTGGAAGAAGCCAGGAGTTTGATTACGCGTACAGAGCATAGGATGAATCAGGTGGCAGACAAAGTGCAAGTGGTAGTGGCTGCACCTTTTATCTATTTGCCGCCGCTTAGCCACTACTGCCACATGGTTAAGCTGGGAGCGCAGAATATGAGCTGGCTTACCGAAGGAGCGATTACCGGAGAAATATCGGCTCAGCAGCTAAAATTATTTAATGTCAGTCACGTGATTTTGGGCCACTCTGAGCGCCGGCTGTATTTGGGCGAAACTGACTCAGTGGTAAACGCCAAGATCATGACGGCGTTAAAATATAAACTTACGCCGATTGTTTGTTTGGGCGGTGAGGAAGATGCAAAACAGAATAATATGCCCAAGATTGTCAGCAGGCAGTTTGGGGCGGTAACTACTAATCTTTCGCAGAAGCAATTGGAAAAAATCATTTTTGTCTACGAACCAGTCTGGGCGATCTCGACGATGGAAAAATCCGTTCCGGCCAGTTCGGAGCATGCCAAGGTCATGGTGGCTTACCTGCGTAAACTTTTGGCCAAAAAAATCGGGATTGCCAGAGCTGCCAACATGCCCATTCTTTATGGCGGCACTGTCAACAGGAGCAACGTTAGCCAGTTTTCCAAGCATCCGGAAATCAGCGGGGCTTTGGTCGGAGCTGCCAGCTTGGACTCGGAAAATTTTTGGGAAATTATTAAGGAATTTTATCGTGAAAGTATACATCGGAGCTGACCACGGCGGGTTCAAACTCAAGGAGGAGCTCAAAGTCTGGCTTAAGGAGCTTGGACATGACATGGAAGATTTAGGGGCCTTCAGTTTTCTGCCTGAAGATGACTTCGTGGACTATGCTTGGCCGCTGGCTCTGAAAGTTGGCGGTGATGAGGTAGCGAGGGGGATTCTGATTTGCCGGTCGGGCCAAGGCGAATGCATCGTGGCCAATAAAGCCAAAGGGGTGCGGGCGGTGACTGCCTGGAACGAAAAAAGCGCTTATGCCGGCCGTCATGATAATGACGCGAACGTGGTTTGCTTGCCTGCAGACTATATCTCTCTTGAGACCGCCAAAAAAATGATTGAGATTTTCCTGACCACGCCCTTTGGGACTGAAGAGCGGTTCCGGCGCAGAGTGGGTAAGGTGAGGAATATTGACATAAATCTTTAGCATGGCTGAAGTGGTGCCGGCGATTCTTACGAATGATGTTTCCGATTTCCGCAAAAAACACGCGGAGCTTTTTGCGGCATCCCATCTTTTTAGCAAACTGCATATTGATTTTGCGGACGGCGAGTTTGTCCGCAACACTACCCTCAAACCAGGCGATTTATTGTTTCTCAAAAGCCCTTTTGCGTTGGCTGCCCATTTTATGACATTTCACCCCGAGAATTATTTTTCTGACGCAAGCAAGGCGGGATTCAAAACGGCAATAGTGCATTTCGAAGCCTTTAATGATCTGCAGGCTCTGAATGAGGCTTTAGATCAAGCCGAACAGCAAAAGTTGCAGCCAGGACTGGCAGTCAATCCCGAAACACCCTTAGTCAAAGTCGGTGGAATTTTAAGCCGCGTTTCTTTGGTTCAGCTTATGGGAATTCATCCGGGGTATCAGGGACAAAAATTTATGGCAAGCACCGTGGAAAAGATCAAAGAATTGCGGTCGCTTAGCAAAAATGTCATAATTGCGGTGGATGGCGGAGTGAAAGTCGGGATAGCCAGACAGTGCGTGAAAGCAGGAGCCGATATGATCATTTCCGGTTCCGCGATTTTTCGCTCCGAAGACGCCGAAATGGCAATTGAAGCCCTGAAAGCCGACATAGAAACATAAAAATTGCTTGACAAGGGTTTTACTTTTTACTAAAATGTAAAGCGAATAATTAAATAGTAAAACTATGGCGAAAACAACTCTCTCTAGCAAATATCAAATAGTGGTGCCCAAAGAAGTGCGCCGCAAGTTAAACCTTAAATCCGGTACCCAGGTCAATGTTTACCCGATCGATGAAAACCGCGCTGTGATTGTCAAACGGCCGAAAAGTTATGCCGATGCATTGCGTGGTTTAGGAAAAGAAGTCTGGCAAACCCTGGGTGGTACGGAAAAATATCTTAAAGGGGAACGCGCTTCATGGGACAAAAAGTCGGTCTAGATACTTCTGTCTTTATCTATTATCTGGAAGACTACAAAGAATATTCAGACGAAGCAGATCGATGGTTTAAGAAAATTGAAGTCGGAGATATTCAAGCTGTTCTTTCCGGTATTGGGTTAATCGAAATTCTTACAGGACCTAAGAAGTTGAAGCGGTTTGATTTGGCTAAGCACTATTATAGTGTCATTGTCAACTATCCCAATCTTTCTATATTTGGTCTTAATGAACGAATCATCGAGATGGCATCGGACTTGCGAGCAAAGTACGGCTTTTCGGTCCCTGATGCGGTTCATTTGGCAACTGCCATGGATTTTGGAGCGGAAAAATTTATTACCAATGATGCGAGTTTGAAAAAAATAAAAGAAATCCAAGTGGAGATTTTATAGGTTATGGAACCCGCAAATCCACAACTAGAAAAGTCCGGCTGGTTTACCAAGCACAAACTGCTTGGGTATTTGTTTTTGGTCCTGGTTTTCGCAGGAGCCGTTGCCTTGGCTTATTGGTGGCAGTATGGGTCACGAACAACGATAACTATTAACGATAACGATAACAAAACTGCGGATTGGAAAACTTATCGGAATGAGGAATATGGGTTTGAGTTTGGGTATCCTTCCGATTGGCAGATTTTATCCGGCACTGCAAAGGGATGGGTGGCAGTTGGTCCAATTGATAGAGAATCAAGTTGGCACCCTGTCGGCGAAGGCCGTAGCAAAGACCTGGAGTTTGGTTCTCAAGTATTGTCAGAGTACTTAGAAGAAAATGATTATTATAATAAGAACCCAAGGTCCTTACTGGATTATCTAGAATTTTATGGTTCATATACTTTTGGATCAGATCCTGATATAGTAGACAATTTTGAAGAGACTTCTTTTTTGGGACAGAAAGCATATTTAGTAAGTGAGGGCGGCATGAGCGGGGGTTATAATATCGTCTTTGAGAAGTACACCAGAGTTTATACTGTGGAATTACCATATAATGCAGATCCTAGTGCAGAAAACTTTGGGTTAGAAGAACAACAGTATAGTGTCCTTTCTAGCTTTAAACTTTTAGAACCTAAAACTGAAAATTGGAAAACTTATACGAATGAGAAATATGGATTTGAAATCCGACTTCCTGAATACTGGGAAGGATATAAGACCAGTTTACGCCAACTATCATACAGTGGTATTGCTGTAAGTTTTGATTTTCCTTACACATTCTACGGAACAAAAACCTATTATCAAGGCGCTTTCCAGATTCTCATTTATCCGGCAGAAACCTGGCCGAGCGTTCAATTTTACCCCGATGGTTCCAAGCCGCGTAAATTGAGAGAAACAGATACTTACGTTTATGCTTATGCTTTTGGACAAGATTTTGGCGGGAACATTGAATTAGACAGGGCAGCAAAAGATATGATGAAAATTATTGAAACATTTGAACTCATACAGTAATTTTTATGGAATCCATAACCCCGGAATTAAATAATCCCAGTCCTCTGAACAAGCACAAACTGCTGGGGTATTTGTTTTTGGCTTTGGTCTTTGCCGGAGCGGTGGCCTTGGCTTACTGGTGGCAGTATGGGACAGATAACAAGCAAGCTGACGAAATTACTGATTGGAAAACTTACCGGAATGAAGAATATGGGTTTGAGTTTAAGTACCCAAAAGATTTAGAAGCCAAAGAAGAATTACATAAGGACTTTAGGATAACTGATGGAGAAACAGAAAAGGTATTTGATTGGCTGAATGTATCAATTGATTACGGAGCAGAAAATGGGAGAATAATTCTGACTATGAATCATCCCGGCTTTGGACTTGAAGTGGTTGAGGAAAAAATTGATGATAAAATCATCTCTGTCAATAATATTAATATGCAGCGGGAAGTTCTTACGGTGAAATTCGGTGGTAAATTTATACTTTATTCTTTTTCAAGCGATCCTGACCATAATTATTTATTTTTTGCTGACATTCCGAAAAATAAAGAGACTAGCTTAAAATTGTCGGATGATATCGTTTCCACATTTAAGTTTCTGAAATCACCTATATGTATTCAGATCGTTACTAGAGCAAAAAATCCTCAAACGGATGAAGAACTAGATTTTCCGACGCCTTGCGATGTGCCGGAAGGATGGGAAAAAATTCAACCAGAACAATTATAAATAAAAATGAACATTCGAGAACTGGAAGCCAAAGCCAATGAAATAAGGCAGGATATTATCAAAATGCTGGTGCATGCCAAGAGCGGGCATTCTGCTGGACCTTTGGGTATGGCTGATGTGTTTACCGCCTTGTATTTTGGCGATGTTCTGCATTATGACCCCCAAAACCCCGCTTGGCCGATGCGGGACCGGTTTGTGCTGTCCTGCGGGCACATTTGCCCGGTGTGGTATGCCACTCTGGCGCACGCTGGATTTTTTCCGCATTCAGAATTAGCTACGTTGCGCAAGCTAGGCACGCGGTTGCATGGGCATCCGCATAACGAAGTTTTGCCTGGAGCAGAAAATTCCTCCGGTCCTCTGGGGCAGGGATTATCACAAGCCGCTGGTATGGCTTACGCGGGACTGAAGATTAAAAAAGAGCCGTGGCGAGTGTATTGCGTGATGAGCGATGGTGAGCAGGAAGAAGGCCAAACTTGGGAAGCGGTGATGTTTGCTGGCAAAAATAATTTGCGAAACCTCACGGCGCTCATGGATCGCAACAACATCCAGATTGACGGCTATACAGAAGAGGTGATGCCTTTGGAACCGTTGCGAGCCAAGTATGAAGCGTTTAATTGGACGGTTTTGGAAGTTGACGGGCATAATATCCGCGAAATCATTGATGCCTGCAATAAAGCCCGCGCGATTTACGAAAATCCGACCTTGATTATTTGCCACACCATTCCCGGCAAGGGAGTTGATTTTATGGAATACGACTATAAGTGGCACGGCGTGCCGCCGGACGGCAAGCAGGGGCATGAGGCCTTGAAAGAATTAAGAACCCTAGGAGGGAAGATAACAAGCGAACATGAATAGAGGATTTGAAAGTATGGAAATGGCCGCTAAAGAAGCGGAATTAGTAGAACTAAAAGGTCTCTATGGCTCAACGAGAGATGGATTAAAGAAAGCCGAATGGGATGGAGACACGAACTCCGCTGATTATTACCGAACAGAGGGTTTGAGGTTAGTACTCCAAATGGTTGATTTGGATCCGGATATTCTTGGTCGACTACGTCTAACTAAAGAAGAAATGGACGTCGTACTACAAGCAATGGCCCATAGAAAACAAAGAGAATCAATGCCCTTACCTGAATCCGATGATGACTAAACTCGTCGAGAACTTATTTTCGCCCGACATCAAACAAGTCCCGATCCGAAATGGATACGGAGAAGGACTTTTGATTTTGGGCAAGGAAAATCCCAAAGTGATTGTCTTGTGCTGTGACCTGGTTGAGTCAACGCGCTCCTTGGACTTTGCCAAGGCCTATCCGGATCGCTATGTCGAAGTCGGCGTGGCCGAGCAAAACTTGGCAGGCTTAGGCGCCGGCATGGCGCATGAAGGCATGATTCCGTTTATTACATCCTACGCCACATTTTCACCTGGCCGCAACTGGGACCAAATCCGGGTATCGATTTGCTATTCCGGCAATAACGTAAAGATTGTCGGTTCTCATACTGGCATTTCCGTAGGACCGGATGGGGCCACGCATCAAGCTATGGAAGACATTGCGATTACCCGTGTGCTTCCGCGAATAACTGTGCTGGTGCCGGCTGATGCTATTGAAGCGCGCAAGGCCACTGTAGCAGCAGCACAGATTCAAGGCCCAGTTTATATCCGTTTGGCCCGCGAAAAAACGCCGCAATTTACCACTGACGAAACGCCGTTTGAGGCCGGCCGCGCCTATGTGTTTCGAGAGGGCAAGCATTGCACCATAGCCGCGGCCGGCCCGCAGGTTTATTATGCTTTGCAAGCCGCCAATGAGCTTTCCCATGAGGGGATTGAATGCGAAGTTTTGAACATGGTTTCAGTCAAACCGATGGACGAAGCAGCTTTGATTGCTTCAGTCAAAAAAACCGGCTGTGTGGTTTCGGCAGAAGAGCACCAGATTACGGGCGGGGTGGGATCAGCGGTTGCGGAAGTATTGTCCCGCAACTTTCCAGTTCCTCAAGAATTCGTGGGCATGCCCAACAGCTTCGGCGAGTCCGGCGAGCCCAATGAACTGATTGCCAAATGGGGCATGGACAGCAAGGCAATTGTTAGCGCTGTTAGAAAAATCATT
>JACQJI010000027.1 GCA_016198045.1 Candidatus Doudnabacteria bacterium | reverse complement strand
GTCCGTATGTTCATCGTGACCCATTTTATCCACTGCATCTTTATGAGGCTGATCACCTTTTTCCGCCTCCTCCATAGTATGGGCTTGCACATCTTCTGCTTCCATATTACAAACTGGGCAATGTGCCATGTTTCTCACCCCCTTTCTAAACTTTAACGTCACAAATAATTCTTTTTAGCTGTCTGGCAAATTCATTCTCCGCTAAGATATAACAAATATTATTTCCCAATCGCTCACTGGTGAGCAACCCATTATCCCGCATCATTTGCAAATGGTGGGAAACGCTGGCAAGGCTCATCCCCAGACTTTGCGCGATATCAGAAACACAAGCTTTTCGGTATTGGAACATCAAGCAGAGAATTCGAATCCGAGTCGGGTCACCGGCCAACTCTAATAATCTGGCTTTTCTGCTCAACCTTGGGCTCAATTTGAACTCTTTCAGTTTAGTCAACATAGATATAGGATTCAAATATTCAAACAACTATTTGAATAGTAGCGTTAAAAAAATTTCTTGTCAAGGCCAAATATCAAAATCAACCCTGGTCCATCTCAAGATACTTCTCGGCATCCATGGCAGCCATGCACCCCATGCCGGCAGCGGTGACGGCTTGGCGGTAACGATGATCCCGCACATCCCCAGCGACAAACACGCCTTCCACTGAAGTTTGAGTGTCATTTTTAGGCACAATGTAACCCTTAACATCCAACTCTATCTGGTCTTGAAAAACTTCGGTATTAGGCTTGTGGCCGATGGCAATAAATGCGCCGTCAATGGATTTTTTGGTAACTTCGCCGCTTTCCAGATTTTTCAAGCGGACCTCGTTTAACTTTTCTTTACCCAAAAATTCCTCGACTACCGTGTCGTAGATCACGGAAATTTTCGGGTTCTTAAGCGCCCGCTCCTGCATGATTTTGGAAGCCCGGAATTCATTGCGGCGATGGATAATGGTGACTTTGCTGGCAAACTTGGTTAAGTAAGTGGCTTCTTCCATGGCCGTATCGCCGCCTCCCACCACGATCACTTCCTTGTCTTTGAAAAAAAAGCCGTCGCAGGTGGCACAGGACGAAATACCTTTGCCGCGAAATTGTTCTTCGGAAGGCAAGCCCAACCATATGCTGGAGGCACCCGTGGCCACGATCACGCAATCTGCCTGGTATTCTGTCTGACCCGACCAAATTTTAAATGGCTTAACTGAAAAATCAACTTTGGTCACATCCTCGTATTTTATCTCGCCGCCAAAGCGCTGGGCTTGTTCAATAAACAGCTGCATCAGTTCCGGACCCAAAATTCCTTTGGGAAACCCGGGGTAGTTTTCGACGCCGGTCGTGAGCATCAGCTGCCCGCCGTAGGTCAGTCCAGCCAGGACCAGCGGCTTCAATTCCGCCCGCGCAGCATAAATAGCCGCGGTCAGTCCTGCGGGCCCGGAGCCGATGATGATGAGCTTGTGGTGCTCCATAAATTAGTTGATGGTTGATAGTTGATAGATCCTAACCCTAAGAATTAGGCACTATCAACTATCATCTATTATCTATTAACTCTCTTAATCTGTGTCCAATCCGAGGTTAGGCCGGTACTACCTTTTTGCCGCATGAGCCAGTCAAACGCGGCCAACGCCGCAGATGCCCCTTCTCCGGCCGAAATCACCGCCTGCTTGTAAGGACGATCCGTGACATCCCCAGCCGCAAACAACCCGGCAACCGAAGTCGAGTGATCGGCATTTATTCTCACCTGGCCGTCTTGTTCAAGATCAAGCAGGTTTCCTAGAAATTCTGAATGCACGACGTAGCCTAATTCTACAAAAATTGCCTCAATTGGTAAACTGGTCTCAACCCCGGTGTTTAGATCTCTAAGCCTCATGCTCGATAACTGCTTGGAGCCTTTAATTTCGAGAACTTGCTTGAAGGGCAAAAATTCAACATTCTTTCGGCGGTGCAAAGCCTTAATCAAGCTTAAATGCCCGTGCAGCTTGTCCGTTTTGGAAAGCACGTAAACTTTTTTGGCAAAGTGTGAAAGCAGGATGGCCGCTTCCAGACTTAAATCGCCAATGCCGGCCACGGCCACAGTTTTATTCTTGCACAAAGGCGCGTCGCAAGTGGCGCAGTAAGAAACTCCCCGCCCCTTAAACTGTTCCTCGCCGGGCACTGCCAAATCTTTGGGAGTTTTGCCAAAAGCCAAAATCAGGGCTTTGGATTTGTACTGGCGGTTGTAAGCCGTGGCCACAAAGCTTTGTTCATGCTGTTTGATTTTGGTTACCTCCGCGATGAGAACCTTTGCGCCAAACGCTTCTGCCTGCTGCTTGATTCGGCTGACCAGCTCCAAGCCCCCAATCTCGGGAAGTCCGGGATAATTCTCAATTAGGTCCGTATAATTGGCTTGGCCGCCGATGTCTTTGGCAATCACCAAGATTTCCAGTCCCCGCCGCGCCGCAAACAAGGCGCTGCTAAAAGCCGCCACCCCACCGCCTACTACAATAATGTCATACATGCTAAAATTCTAGCACGTAACTTAAGACTTGCTCAATCGATTCATTTATGTTGGAAGAACAAGAGGTGCAACTGTTGGTTAGACAGGCAAAAACGGGAGATTCCGAGGCGTTTGGACGGATATTCGATTTATACTCAGCCAGAGTTTATAATTTTTTATTCGGCAAGCTCCGCCATAAACAGACCGCGGAAGATATCTTAAGCACAGTTTTTTTGAAAGCCTGGGAAAACCTTTCCCGCTACCAAACCCGACAAAACGCCAAATTTTCCACTTGGCTGTTCCAAATAGCAAATTTCACGCTGATTGATCACTGGCGGACTCGCAAGGAAACAACTGAGCTGAGCAAGGTAGAAAATCTTTCAGTATTTGCCGCTGACCCCAAACTCTACGAGGACTATGAGTTTTTGTGGATCGCCTTGTCTGAACTGCCGCCAGAATACCAAACCGTATTGGATTTAAGATTCAAGCAAGAATTCAGCGTCGCGGAAACTGCCAAAATCATGAACAAAAGCGAAGTTGGCGTGCGGGTGCTGCAGCACCGGGCGCTTAAGCTGCTCAAGGAAAAATTAATCAATCACGGCATAAACAGCTACTAACATGCGATGGTTTAAGGCAAAAAACGATAAACTGATAAACCTACTTAGGCAATCCAAGCAGTCTTTTCGATTTGACCAAAACCAGATCAGATTCAATCTGCTTAACAGTCTTGCCAGCACTCCGAAAACTGAAGTCAGACACCCGCTCAACTACCAACTGGCTGTGGCTTTGGCCTCGGTAATACTTTTCGCGACTCTGGGGACCACTTTTGTCTTTGCGGATGCTGCCAAGCCTGGGGATAAATTATACCGGCTCGACCAATTGGAAGAACAACTTCTGCTTAAGATTCCTTTCAATGCCGAAACCAAAGCCAAGATTCGAGCTAAAATCGTAGCAGAGAGAGCTGTTGAGCTTAGTGAAATTAAAAAGCTTCCAGACCGTGATCAAATCAAGGCAGAGGCGGTACTAAGATCAAAACAATCTCTCGACCAGGCAATTGAACATATCAACTATAACCATGATCGGCTAAAAAGCCAAGGTAAAACCGAAGCCGCTGACCGCCTAGAGAAAGTTCTAACCGAACTTGAGCAACTGGCTGAAGAACAAGAACACCGCGCGAACGAGCTGAAAGCCGGCATGACCAACTTGGAACTTCGAAAAAGCGTCGAAGAAAACGTGGAAGCGATCAAAAAAGCCAAAACCGAAGTCCGGCTCAAAATCCGCTAGAGTATTAGTGGTTGAGGTACTTAATCAATCCTTTATGCAAATCGTGCCGGGCGGCAAGCTGCCGCCTAACGCCGTTCCAGACCAACTGTTTGCTTTCGTTGTCAAAAGCAATTTTATCCAAAATGTGTGAGACGTTCATCTGCTCACCAAACAACTGCAAGTCCCCCTCAGACAGCTGGGTAGTGCGCTTGAGCATTTCCTTGATAGTTTTATATTCTTCAGACAGCGAACGGTCGTGTGCAACGTATGCGCCGACCGAACTTTGCCAGTCCGAGTTGGAATACACGTCCGAAAGCTCGGAAACATAATTTCGAATGGGCTCCTTGGGTTCGGCTCGCCTGATTTCCTCGTCGCTGACCCCTAAGGCGTTCAAAAACTTAATCCATACGGCGTGTTTGCCACCGGCTAATTCTTCTTGCTTTCTTTTTTCAAGAATTTCCAAAGCTGATTCGGCAGTAGGGTCAGCGGATTCAGAAAGGTTCGCAATGGCAAATCCCAAAAATCCCGGATCAGTGTCCCGCCCCCCAAAAAATGCTTGTTGAACAAGGAAGTACTGCAGGACAAATTTTTTGATCCGTTCCGGTTTGGGGGTGACTCCCGCGATAACGGCTATCTCCGGCCAGCTGTTTACTTCCAGGCTGACATGGTCCAAAACCCAATCGACGAATTGTTCCCCAATTAGTTCTTCAATTGCTTGCGAAGATGGCAGCATCATACCCCAATTGTATGAGGCTTGCGTGATTTATGCAAATAGCCAATTTAGACGATGTGAAGCGAAAAGTTGAAAAAGGTGTTCAAAAAGAGTTATCCTGATAAGGAACTATGAACATCTGGTCAATCATCCTAACTGTTTCAGGTTTATTGCTGTTTGAGACGGTCAGCAGTGTTGACAACGCCATCATTAATGCCGAAGTGCTTTCCACCATGAGCCAGAAAGCCCGCCGGTGGTTTTTGCTTTGGGGCATGCTGTTTGCGGTCTTTATCATCCGGGGCATTCTACCCTGGCTGATCGTGTTCGCCACTACTCCTTCTTTGGGTTTTATCGGCTCATTTACCGCCACCTTCAGCAACGACCCGAGAGTAATTGAGGCTGTGGACCAAAGTAGTCCCATCTTGCTGATTGGCGGCGGCACTTTTTTGATTTTTTTGTTTTTCCACTGGCTGTTCCTCCAGCCCAAAAAGTTCGGCCTGTTTGGCGAAGCGTTTTTTCAACGCCAAGGAGTCTGGTTCTACGCCGTAGTCTCCATCGTGCTGGCCGTAGTAGTCTGGTTTGCCCTCAAAGTCAATCCATTCATGGCGTTCGGGGCGGTGGTGGGATCCACGGCGTTTTTCATTACCCACGGATTCAAAGAAAACGCCGAAGCAACTGAACGGCAACTGATGAAGCAAAACCTGACGGATGTCAGCAAAATCCTGTATCTGGAAGTGATTGACTCGACGTTCAGCATTGACGGGGTATTAGGCGCCTTTGCCTTTACCCTCTCGGTCCCGCTCATACTTTTAGGTAATGGTTTGGGAGCGGTGGTGGTGCGGCAAATGACTATTGGTAACATCGAACGGATCAAAAAATACGTTTATCTCAAAAACGGCGCGATGTATTCCATCCTGTTCTTAGGTACCATCATGGTTTTGGACAGTTTCGGCTTCCATATTCCCAGCTGGGTCTCCCCCGTAGTTACGTTTATCACCATTGGTTACTTCTTCCTAAAATCAAAGGCTGAATTTAAGGGATTGACAACGTAACCAAAAACTGCTAAACTACTCTGTTCTTAATGACGGAGTAATTATGCAGAAACTAATTCTTCTGTCCATTCTCCTGACACTTGTTTACTCCTGGGAAGACTTGAAACGTTTTCTGATGCTGATGATCCGTCATCGATCCCGAAATAAACATTACTACCACAACCCGCACTTAGACCAGTTCGTGGCGACAATCTTGATGTTCGCCATGCTGCCTGTAAGCTTGACATTCTTCTTGGCCAGCGAGGCTCCTCTGGACCGCAAACTAATTTGGCTGGCCGGAGAACTGCTGCTTATTTCTTGTCTCACTTACGGTTTAGGAAAATTCTTGAGCCGCCTGCGACTGTTAAACTACGCTACCGGCGCAGAAAAAATTGCCGTGGTCACCTACTCCCTGGCCGGTTTGGTCAGCCCGGCAGTTAGATGGGTTGACCCTTGGAGTATTGAGCGAAAGCTGATCGGAAAATTTACTTTCTGGTTAAGTTTGCCTGCGCTGTTCGGACTAATGCTCCGGTACCTGGTTGGCTGGAGTAACCATGAACTGCTGCCGCACCTAGACCTCCTGATCCAGATCGTGGTGGGTGGATTGATCATCAACATCGCCGTGGAATTCTTAGAAAAGCATTTCAGTTCGCACCGGCATGCCTACCTCTCGACTTATTTCCGGATTCTGCTGGGAATCGCGGTTGGTTTTGTGTTAATCAGAGGACTAAACTAAAACCCCGACGTAACGTCGGGGTTTAGGCTAATTATTCAAGGCTTAAGCAAAGAGCGCTTGGGTTGCTGTGAGTCTGGCAGCCGTTTGCCGACCTCATCCAGTTCCTCGTGCATTCTTTGATCAACGTTTGGGTCAGACAACTGTTCTGCCGCTTGGTCTGCCAACCTCCCCGACGGTTTAACTTCTAGTTCATCAACCTGTTTGCGCATCTGCTCAAAAGATGCAGCGCTAGGCTGGGCCATTAGCTCGAGGTCTTGGGGCGAGGCGTGATAATCAATCAAAGCTTCAGCTGCGGATTCCCCTCGGGCTTGAGCCGCGGACAAATGCTGCAAAAATTTTTTATTTTCTGCGGCCAACTCCGAAGCGCGAATAAAACTTGGGCTAATCTCAAAATAGTACTTGGTAAACTTATTCCCCTCAAAGTCAGAAATTCGTTCTTCAACCAAGTCCAGAGCATCATCCACCGTTCTCCATACTCGCATTGTTTTGCCTTCCTGTTTGCGGTGCTGAAAAACCTTATTTTCCTTCCGCGCTTTTGCTCCCACCCCCATTGCTTCTAAAACCTCTTCTTGACTAAGCAATAACTGGCCGTCTCTGGCCGGGGTGATTTCCCAAGTTTCCAGTCTGGTTTTGCTAACTAGTCCTTCGTGCAGTTCCAAAACCTGAAACTGCTTGCGCTTCAGTTCTTCTAATTTCTGGCGAGCCAGGGTTGGCACCGTGGCTTTTAACTCCGTCTTTTCTCCCCCTTCCCGATTAAATCGCCACCATCCTTCCTTGAACATACTATTTTAGTCCAAGCAAACTAAGTAAGGTTTCCAAAACGTCAAAGCGGTACTCCATCAAGGCTCCTTGAACTTCTCCGGAAGGCTTCGGGCTAAGTTCAATGCTCGGTTGGCTCACCCCGCCGGGGCTGAACGGCTGCCGGAAATTTTCTCCCGGGAGTATGTTCTCAGGTGACTTTGGTTCAAATATCCCCTGCCCCTCTCGGAATCCTGGCTGCAATCTATTGTCCTCTCCAGATCTTAGTTCTCGGCGCGGCTGTTTTTCTTCCCCGCCGCGATCTTCATCACTCTTTCTCGATTCAGATTGGGGTTCTGTTTTCTCCCGACCGGGAAATTGCTGTTGGCCCGGAAATTCTTTGCCGTGCTTTTCCTGGAAAAATTCGTTTCGCTCGCGGGCTCGCTCTTCGAATTTTCTATACTGGTCTTCAAACTTAAATTCATATCTATCTTCAAATCGCTGTTTGATTTCTTCGGGAATTTCCCGATCGAAATGCTGCTTAAATTCACGGATCTTGTCAGGATTATCCTGAACATCAAGCAGGCGCTCGAAATTTTCACTCTGCTTTTTTTCGATCTCGCGGAATTTCGCATCAAAGTCCGGTACTTCAACTCTGAGCTCTTCCCTGAACTTTTCGAAGTATTGAATATCGCCAGGATTGGCAGTGCTAAACCGGGAAGCAAAGCTATCGTCCGATTTCATCCGCTCAACCATTTCGTTTTTGCCGGTTTGTTCTAAATTGCCAATAAATTCCTGCTGCTTTGGACTTAATCGAGTCTTTAATTCTTCCAAGGTCTTAAAAAAGTTGGCGTCAGGCACTATCTCCCCGCTGTCCACGCGCCTGGTGAGCGCTTGAAACTCTTCAGTGACTTGCTTGGCGTTGGCATCGTCGCCAAATTTAGCAATAAATCGGCTGACGCCTTCTTCGTGCTTTTGCTTTATATGCGCGCGGATCTCTTCATTGGGAATAATATCCTTAACCTCGTTGATTAACCTAAGGTCTTCCAGATTGCCATCTCTAAACTCAAACATTGATTCAGTTACGGCTTTCCGAATCTCTTGATCATCTACCGCTTCAATGCGCTGGCTAAGTTTTTCGGCAATTCGTGCCTTGATTTCCGTCATCTTTTCGATCATCACAGCCGGAAGTTTAGTCTGATTCTTAAACTGCTCAATGACTTTCATCCGTCCGAGGCCCAAACCAGGCAACTGCTCCACATATCTTTGAAGGGTTTGAGCCTTGAGCTCGTCGGGAGCTTCCAAAATTTCAAGATTATTTTCCACATTTTCCAAAGAGGCTTTGATGGCTTCGTCAAACGCCGGATATTCGCCTTCCGACAAATGCTCCTTGGCCTGGGCCAGCGTATCAGCCGCGGCAATGCCCGAAAACGGCGTTTTGAAATTTTTGAAAGCGATAATTTTTAGAGTTTCCGCGGCTTCACTGGAACTGTCTGAAGCTTTGAGGACCGCTTCTCCGGCGACAGCCAAAGCTTGATCTTTGGTTTTCACAAAATCAGGAATGGCCTCCGGACGGACTGCTAACAAATTCTCCTGAATTTGTGATAAAACTTTGGGTGCGACAAACAAACTGTCTTCCCCGACCCGAGCTGCCAGTTGTTTGGCAAACTCCGCGTCTTTGCTTTTGACTTTTTCAATTTTGTCTTTGACTTCGGTCAGTTTCGATTGATAGTCATCCAAAATACCCACAACCTTTTCGTTGCCAGGATCCAGACTTTGCAGCTTTACGGCTTCCACCAAAGCTTTGTCCGCTTGCTTTTTGATCATCTCTGCTTCTTTCTGATCCGAAGCAAACGCGCGGTATGCCGCTTTTTGCACGTTGCGGCCGAATTTTTTGAAGCCATAGCCAACCGAATGGATGAAGTTGTCCGGAACCACTGGATCGTAGTCAGCCGGCAATTCGAGTTCGGCTTTGAGATCAACTTCTGACTCTTTCGCAGCCTCAGCTGAGGTGGTTAACTGCTCTTCAACTTCGGCTTTGACTTCGTCGGTAATTTCTTGAGTCTCCTGACCCAGGGCCAATGCCGGAATCAGTATTAATGACAAAATTAAAAATCCGGAAACCGCGATTGGTTGCCAGGCCAACTTATGCCCCAGGAAAAAATAACTCATGTTTTTTTGTTTTTGTTTCAGAGAGGGGTTTCTCTCTTTTTCTCTTATTTATAATTATAGCATACTTTTGGATTTTTTACAATACCAAAAAGCGCGCTCTTCACAGAAACGCGCTTTTGCCTTTTATTCGAATCCTTACATCTGCTGGCTCATGCCTTCCGGCTTGCACATCCGGCAGTGCTTGCCGTGCATCAAAATTTCGTAAACCGTGGCCAAGCCCACCAAAATATAGACAACCTTTGAGCCGCTCGCAGTCATACTGCCAAAAATCCATTGGCCCAGTTCTGAACCAACCAAAGCGTAAACTAGCCAGTTTAAGCCGCCAATCCACATCAGAACGACAGTAACCAAGTGAAACCCTCTATGGCCTTTAGTCATCATTTCTTACCACCCCCTTCCTATAGTTATCATAGCACCAGCAAACCCCAAGGCAAACTCTTGATATAATTGGCTGAATTTTGTACAATATCCAAGCCAAACGGCCCTATCGTCTAGTCCGGTCTAGGACACCAGGTTTTCATCCTGGTAACCCGGGTTCAAATCCCGGTGGGGTCACCAAAATTTGCCTCAGTAAATTTGACTCAATAACCAATTGAGAATTTTTTTTATTACTGTATGATAACCTTGGAGAGAAATGACAGAAGTCTAACTATGAAAATCTTAAGCCCAGCATTTGAGCATAATCAGCCGATTCCTAGTATCTACACCTGTGACGGGGAGAATATCAATCCGCCTTTAACCTTTGTGGACGTTCCAAAAGAAGCCAAGAGCCTGGCATTACTAATGGAAGATCCGGATGTGCCCAAAAATATCCGGCCAGACGGCTTATGGGTGCATTGGATGGTCTGGGACATGCCGCCTGAAGTCATGGAAATTCCAGAAGGCGGGGAAGCGCCGGGAGTAATTGGGCAGAATACTTCCGGCAGTGCCAGCTATGCCGGCCCCTGCCCGCCTGATCGCGAACATCGGTATTTTTTCAAACTCTACGCCTTGGATATGGTCTTAACCGAGGCTAGGATTGCCAATCGGGATGATTTTCTGAAAGCCATAGAAGGCCGCATCATCGCCGAGGCCGAGCTGATCGGGCGGTACCAAAGGACTTGACCAGGTACTGAAAATTTGACCCGCGATTATGTTTTCATGCAAGGACTCCCGCTCAAAACATAATCGCGCTATAATCTTTCGGCCTGATCAAGCTAATCACGAAGTGGCCGAAAGATTAAGTCAAATTTCTAGTACCTGGCTTGACCAAATAGCTGGAATAGTTTACGCTACGCAATCAGAAGCAGACCCTAGCAATGAAAGACCGACATTTCATAATCATCAGCCTGATTTTCATCGCCGCAGCACTTGCGGCAGTTATTTTTAAGTCAGGCTCAAAAATACAACTCCCTCCAGCCACGTCTTACCAAGACACCCAGGTTCTGGGAGCAGAAACAGAATCTTTGCCTCTTCCTCCCGAGGTCAACTTGGCCGTGCCCTTCACCAGCCAAGCGCCATACGCCAACTGGGAATTGCCATACCAAGAATTTTGCGAAGAAGCCTCAGTGCTCATGGCTGCTTCCTATTTATTCAATCGAGGTATCGCCAGCGCGGCATACGCGGACGCCGAACTGCTCAAAATCAAAGACTGGGAAGTGCAAACATTCGGGTATTACAAGGATACGACCGCCGAAGAAACAGCAAAAATTCTTGAGGATTATTTTGACATTTCAAAAGTTAAGCTCGCATACAATCCGACGCTTACACAAATCAAGCAAGCGGTGGCTGCTGGCAAACTTGTGTTAGTGCCGGCAGCCGGTCGCATGCTGCCCAATCCCAATTACCGCAGTCCTGGGCCTTTGTACCACATGCTCGTCATCAAAGGTTATACCAAAGATGGCAGGCTGATTACCAACGATCCCGGTACGCGCAAGGGAGCAGATTATGTTTTCGAGTCAAATGACGTGATGAATGCCATGCACGATTGGAATGACGGCGACGTGAACAATGGACAAAAAGTTGTGATCGTGGTTGGATAGAATATAAGGCAAGCCCCGACGTCAGTCGGGGTTTTTGATATACTTATTGCTGTATGAAACGCCAGTTGAATATCCTTGCCATTGAAACTAGCTGCGATGAAACCGCTGCGGCGGTAATCGTCGACGGAGTGATCAAATCCAACATCATCGCCTCGCAAGCCAGGCTCCATTCCCGATATGGCGGCGTGGTCCCCGAGGTCGCGGCGCGCGAGCATCTGCCAGTTATCATTCCGATTATTGACCGGGCACTAAAGCAAGCTCGACTTAAGCTTAGCCAGATAAGGGCGATTGCGGTTACGCAGGGTCCCGGCTTGATGACCTCGCTTATGGTCGGAGTTGATACGGCGAAAGCTATGGGTGCGGCTTTAAACATTCCAGTGATTCCCGTTAACCACTTAGAAGCGCATATCTATGCCAACTTCGCGAAGTCAAAAGTTAAAAGTCAAAAGTTAAAAGTTTTTCCAGCGCTTATCCTCATCGTCTCCGGCGGACACACTCTGCTGGTTCTTATGAAAGGCCATGGTCAGCTCAAGGTTGTCGGGGAAACTCTGGATGATGCGGCTGGCGAAGCTTTTGACAAAACCGCTAAGCTACTCGGCCTAGGCTACCCAGGAGGGCCAGCACTTTCCGAGCTTGCCAGGAGAGGGAATTCACATGCTTTTAATTTCCCGCGGCCCATGATCAATTCAAAAAATCTGAATTTCAGCTTTTCCGGCCTCAAAACCGCCGTGCTTTATAAGCTCAAGGAACTATCACCTATCAACTATAAACTATCAACTAATCTGGCCGCTTCCGTCCAACAAGCCATTGTTGACGTCCTCATTGCCAAGACCGAACAAGCCATCAAACAATACCGGCCCAAAACCATCATGCTCGGCGGCGGCGTGGCGGCCAATGAGCTTTTGCGCAAACGCTTTAAACAATTGGCCAAGAACTCTAATCTCAAATCTCTAATCCCTAATCTCCAATACTGCACTGACAACGCCGCCATGATCGGCCTGGCTGCGTATTATAAAATCAGCAGTCATAGATTACGGATCACGGATTACAGATCATTCACTGCTGAGCCGAATTTGGAATTGAAATAGAAGCAAAAAGCCTTGAAATTTCCCTAAATAAGCTTATAATTCATATACTTCGGCAGAAACCAAAAACCAAACCGGACAAGCAAAAAGAGGATATATGAGCATAAGGCTCCTTCGGATACAGGTCCAGAGCTTGGAAACCAGGCTGGGCCGATACTGGGACGAGCGGCTGCTGCAAGAACAGCCCTTTGCCCCTAGTGCGGTCACGGTCGCTGACTATAATGAGGCAAATGAGAATTATGTCCAGTTCGCCACCACCTGGCTCCTGCAGTTTGCTATCGGTACTGTAGTGGTGGCTGGCCGGGGCACTGATCAAGAGGAGAGGCTCTGGATACTGCAAGGTCTTAGATGCGGGCTCAAACCGGTCATTGTTGACGCGAGCTACATCGCCAATCTCCAGGCTCGCCTCAACCTAATCAGAATGCTTGGGCAAACGACTCAAGTTCAGGAGATGCTCTGGCGAGACGAAGTCGGAGCGTTCCTGAGACGCAACCGAAAAAGACTTAAGCCGCCGCTGACTCTGTATTTTTCGAGGTTCCTTTCGAGCCAATCTCACAGGAATCTCAAAAGAATCCTTCAGGCAGCCGGCTGGTACCTCTCTGGGGACGCGGACCCACGGTCGGAAAACCGGGTGATTCTCTTGCACCCCTTCGCCGAGGACAATCCTGAGGTGAAGTGGGTGCGAACCCACCCCTACAGCCGACAGACGATACTCGACAACCTCCGACGGGGAGCAGGACGTCAACTCCGAGTGACGGAGAAGGGAAACTTTTTGTACTTCAAATACAAACACCTTACGGCATGGGTCGTCAAGGCTAAATAAGGGGAGAGTCCGGTGCTTTCCCCTCCAATTTTTATCTTATGCGCGCCAGTCTTATTGAAAAAGTTGCTTTAATCAACCAAACTACCTTAAAATCACTCAATGCAAGTGAATTGACTGCTATTATCCGGAAATTTACGGAGACTGGCACAAAAATTTTAAATGCTGATTACGCTTTTGTCTGGTGGCAATTTGGTAAAAAATACAGATTAATTTATCGAAGCCCCCATTTACCTTTCACTCCAGTCCCCCCGAGAAAAAAGGGATTTAATTCCAAGGTCACAAAAAATCGACTACCTCTTTTTCGCAAAAGAATTCCCAACCTTGACCCAAAATTAGATATTGGTCAATACGTGGTAAGCTATCTGATTACGCCAATTACTTACAAAAACAACCTTTACGGAAACATAGTATTCTGCTACAAAAAAATTCATAATTTCTCAAATATGGATCGGAGTTTATCCATCGCATTAGGACACTCGTTGGCTCAAACCATTACTATTAACCACTTGAATCATAATTTACAAGACATCAAACACACTCTGGACAATACGCCAGAGCCGCTGCTGATCTTTGATCCGGTCACCCAATCGATCTCTTACTATAACCAAAGCCTGCTTATGCAAACGGGACGGAATAAATCCCAATTGCAAAGGGCTAAAATCAGCGACATCGTCCACTCTTCATCCCAAAAAATATTCCAAAAAAGACTGAAACGCGTCGTGGCCAACAAAGTTCCTTCCTCAATTTTTGAAGTGGCCTTGGCATCTGTCAATCATCAGAAAATTCCAGCAGAAATTTCCTTGCAGTATGTTAACCTGCCCAAACAGGCTCCGCACCTGCTGGCGATCATCCGCGATTTGCGAGAAAAGAAAAAATCCGAACAGCAAATCCGGCACGCCGCCTTCCATGATACGCTGACCGGTCTGCCCAACCGCTTTTCCTTCACCAAAAAATTAACCCCTTTGATGCGGGCCAAAAGCAGGGGCAACCGGCGGTTCGCGATTATCTTCATGGATCTGGATCGATTTAAGCTAATCAATGACACGCTCGGGCATCTCATGGGCGATGCGTTGCTCAAGCAAGTCGCTCACCGGCTGAAAGGCCACGTCAAACGAAGCGACATGGTTTCGCGCTTCGCCGGTGACGAGTTCGTAATTCTTCTGGGTAACCTGCAATCTTTCAAAGAAATTGACCAGGTCGTGGAACGAATCCAAACCGCGTTTCAGGATCCGTTTAAACTGTCCGAGAAACAGGAAATCTACGTTACCTTCTCTATGGGCATCAGTATTTTTCCCAAAGACGGCACCACTGCTGACCTGCTGCTGAAAAATGCTGACTACGCCTTGTATCAAGCCAAGCAAGAAGGCGGCAATAATTATAAGTATTATGATAACTATGTAAGAACGGCCCAGCCGGGATATGGGAAATAACCATGCAAGGCATTCCTAAAACTTACGATCAATCTCAAGAACCCAATGTGTATAAATTGTGGGAATCGTCGGGATATTTTAATCCAGATAACCTCACAGGCAAGCCGTTTACCATCATGATGCCCCCGCCAAATGTCACAGGTGATTTGCATGTGGGGCATGCTTTGTTTTTGACTTTGCAGGACATCATGATCCGCTTTGGACGGATGCGCGGGCGCAAAACCTTGTGGCTTCCCGGCACCGACCACGCCGCCATCGCTACCCAGTCAAAAATCGAAGCTGATCTTTACAAACAAGAAGGCAAAACCCGTTTTAACCTGGGTCGGGAAGAGTTCTTAAAGCGCGTGGAAGTTTACGCTCAAACCAAGCATGACAACATAGTCAGGCAGATCCGACGGATGGGCGCGTCCTGTGATTGGAGTCGGGAAGCTTTTACTTTGGATGAACAACGAAGTTTGGCTGTCCGTACTGCCTTTAAAAAAATGTATGACGCCGGCCTCATATACCGCGGCAAACGAATAGTGAATTGGGATTCCAAACTCAAAACCACTGTTTCCGATGACGAAGTGGAATGGAAAGACGAAACTGCTTCGTTTTACTATTTGCGGTACGGGCCGTTTGTTATTGGCACGGCCAGACCGGAAACTAAGTTTGGCGACAAATACGTGGTAATGCATCCAAAGGATAAAAGATACAAGAACTATAAACACGGACAAAAGTTAGAAGTCGAATGGATCAACGGGAAAGTCACGGCCACTGTGATAAAAGACGAAACGGTAGATCCAGAATTTGGAACCGGAGTAATGACCATTACTCCCTGGCACGATGCGGCTGACTTTGAAATCGCGCAGCGGCATAATTTGGATTTTGAGCAGATCATTGATGACCGCGGGGTGCTTTTGCCAATCGCCGGCGAATTTGCTAACCAGCACATCAAAAAAGCTCGGCCACTAATCGTCGAGAAGCTGAAAGCAAAAGGACTGCTCGAAAAAATTGACGAAAGCTACTCGCACCGAGTCGCCACTAATTCGCGCGGTGGCGGTTTAATCGAGCCACAGATTAAGGAGCAATGGTTTGTGGATGTCACAACACTCAAAGAGCCGATGCTTAAGACCGTAAAATCAGGAAAAATTAAAATTATTCCCAAGCGGTTTGAAAAAATCTATTTCCACTGGATTGATAATTTGCGCGACTGGTGCATTAGTCGCCAAATCTGGTATGGCCATCAAATTCCGGTTTGGTACAAAGATGGAAAAACCTTTTGCGACACCAAGCCACCTGCTGAACCCGGATGGGTCCAAGACCCTGATACTCTCGATACCTGGTTTTCTTCTGGGCTTTGGACGTTCTCAACTTTAGGCTGGCCGCAAGAAACTACTGACCTCAAGACCTTTCACCCGACAGACGTGCTGGAAACCGGCTATGATATTTTGTTCTTCTGGGTCGCGCGTATGATTCTGATGAGCGAGTTCCTTTTGGACGACATTCCGTTTCGCACTGTTTACCTCCACGGCCTAATCCGCGACAAGGATCGGCAAAAAATGAGCAAGACCAAGGGCAATGTCATTGACCCTTTGGGAATTATTGATACTTACGGCACGGATGCTTTACGCATGGGACTGATTGTTGGCAATCTTCCGGGCAATGATTTGCCGCTTTCGGAAGACAAAGTCCGCGGCTATCGCAACTTCGCCAATAAGGTTTGGAATGCGGCTCGCTTTGTTTTGCAAAACATTATAGATCTCCCCTCTCCTTCCAGGAGAGGGGCTGGGGGAGAGGTGGTTATGACCTCTGAGGACAAAAAAATCCTAAGAGACCTCGACAAATTCACATCCGAAATCACCAAAAAACTAGAAAAATTTGACTTTGCGCATGCGGCCGAAGATCTTTATCACTATTTCTGGCACACGTTTGCCGACAAAATCATTGAAGAATCTAAACCCAAACTTGCGGATCCAAAAAAACGCGCTTCCGCGCAGTTGATGCTTACTACCATGCTCGAAACCCAACTCAAACTCCTGCATCCCTTCATGCCATTCGTCACCGAAGCCATCTGGCAGCTTACTCATAAAGATCTTCTGATGATCCAATCTTGGCCAACCAAAGGAAAAAGGAAATAGTGCACAATAAAGGATTTTTTGATACAATTTAAGCAATATATCTCAAATTTTAAACCTATGTGGGGAGATGATTACGAATTTGGAGGTCGTGAGCATAGAAATCCAAGAGAACGATTTGCTCGAAGCCAAGCTGAAAGAAAAGAATACGAAGAACATTTATTGAGAGCTGTAGAAGTTAGACAGCCTTCGGGCCCATTGTGGGAAGAAATTAAAAAACGAAATCCCGATATTCCTGAAAGGGATTTAATTCTAGCTGCATCTGCGGGCCTAGATTATATTTGGTCAGGAGTTGTCCGATTAAAGGATGAAGAGGCCGATTCAGATATTAATCTCCCTATTACAGATGAGCACGCTGATAGGATCATTGATCATACAGAAGACGCTCCATTTGCTCAAAATGTTGGAAGAATCAAGGGGAGAAATTATGTTTTTATTACCAGTCATACAAAAGTTCAAGAAGTTGAAGATATGGGTTATCGTAGTAGAGCCGTAAGTGCGTCTGATGAGTACCAAGAAATCGGAATTGTTCCAGGAGATAAATCCGCACTCTCAATTTTAAAGTTGAAAAGACGCTCCCGTGATTTTAGAAAACTTCAAGGATATAAATCTTTATTTTCTTTTCCTAATGCTCCAGGAACCGCAAGACCACCGATTGAATTTTATCGACAAATGGAAACAGAGCCTATAAGCGAACGGTTACGGGAAAAAACAGTCCGTAATCATGAACGCAATCTTGCAATGAGAACCTTAGCTGGAGCAGCTTGGAAGATGCGTTATGAACTTTTTATCTGGAGCGGTATTCATATCACTGACGAACAATTTTCAGCTCGTATGCGTGAAGTAGATCAAGCATTCAAAGATGATGTAGCTGCGAGGAAATTAGGCCCTCACATTCAAGATTGGTGGTATGCTCTTCAAGATTCGGATCAAAGTGCCGAGAAAGCTCAAATGGGGGTACTATTGCAACTTGCCAGAGAGGCACAGGGAGTAAAAAAATCGGTTAACTTAATGAGGTTAGTGGAAGTAAAAAGCGAAGAAACAAAAGCCTTGATTGACGAATTTAAAGATTATCCGGGCTTCAGAGTGTGGGCTGGAGAGACTTTGGGATATTCTAAACGAGCAGGCCATTCTGATCGCATTCAAACTAGAACTTACGAACCTTATGATGAAATTATAGATAGAGATGCAGAAAAACGCAGAACTCCTGAATTTACGGCAGCAATTCAGCAGTTCTCTTCAACAGATCAAGAATATCTAAAGAATCCTGAACCAAAATACGAGCCAACTGAATTTGATGCAGTGATTGAAAAATTGGAAGGAAACGTAGAAGCTAGTTTAAGTCCAGATAAAGTAGCGATTCTTAGAATGATGACTCACCGGGAAAGAATGCCAGAATATGACAGTGTCCGTTATGAAGCGTTTGTAATATCAATTTTGAATGATCATCCTGAATTAAAGGATACCGAAACAGTGCAAAACAATCCTTCCGTTTTATCACGAGACCCAAGAGCGATTGCAACAGCTTTGCTTCTAGGTTCTCGATACATTGTTTCAATCGGTTATGCAGAACCAGGCGTAAAATATGAACATGTCCCTGAATCGGAATATGATAAATGGAAATTAGAAGTGGAAAAGATTGCCAAAATTTTAAATAGACCAATTGAACAGTTAGCAGCAAATAAGAAAGTTGGTGACTCTCTTGCAATAGACATTGACTTTGGACAAGGCCCAGAGACTGTAATGTTTGATTATATAGGTCTACCTTTTCCCAATTATGGTGATCCTAGAGCAATATATGACACTCCAAAAGTTAGAGATATTAGGCCAGGTTTAATTACAGATTTCAATTTCGAAGAAGGTGATTTTTTGAGAAACAAAATGCCAAAGGGAAGCCTAGTTGTTACTGCATCTAAAACCCAAGGTTATTACGGCGAAACTCCTGAAAAAGTTCTTAGAGGGTATAAATTGTTTGATTTACCGAGTTATTCTAAAGATGCAGAATTTACAGTAGCTCGTAAGGAATAGTTATGATTATAATTAACCAGAGCAGAGTAAATCTGGCTAACTAAAGTCTTTGCAGTTTTCCACCTCGCCTGCGCCGAGGCTTCTGCCTTCGCCAACCTCCTTCGTCAAGACTTTGGAGGTTCAGAGGCTTCGGCAGACAGGTCGGCGGGCAGGCACCTGATCAGTCCTGCTCCATCAAAAAAGAGCCTTGCGGCTCTTTTTAAAAATCAACTATTTCTTCCCAAATATTGTTCATAAAAATCCCTGCCAGTTAAAATCCGTATACCCTCCCATGATACCAATTGTAACAACTGCTTGTCGCCGGTAACAATATAATCGCAATTACCTTCCAAAGCGGCTTCTAATACGCGATTGTCAGGATTATTATCCGGTAAAACTTCGACAACGCGCCTTGGGTTCACTAAAATAAATTTTTTCTTGAGTTTTTTCTCAATAAGGTTAATTTTATCACTGGCAAAATCAAACTTTTTGGCCAGCACTTCAGACAGCTCGGCCAACAAAAAAAGCGAAGTCACGGCAGTAATTTGCTTGATAATGGCCAGTTTAAATACTGCCCCAGGTATTCCGCCACGTCCCAATGCTGACGCTAGGACATTGGTGTCAAGAACGACTCTTGCCATGCCTGAATTCGCTGACTATGCGGTCAATATCCCGTTCAGTTTTTATCCCCACCTTTTTAGCTTGTTTTTTACCATAACTAAATATCTCTTCCCATTCTTCCATATCTTGAAGATAAATTCGAACAGACTCACGAATGAGCTCGCTTCTATTGCGATATTCTTTTCGGGCCGCTTGGTCTATCTTCTTAACCAGTTCTCGAGGTAAGGCGATATTAAATGTTTGGCTTTTCATATACAGTAATTGTATATGTTTTGTATATTATTGTCAATATCCAATTATCTAAATCTCACTGGCACGGCGAATGATTTTTCGTTCTCCGGCAAACCCGAAGGGTTGTCGTTTTCTATTACTAGCACCCCAAACTCCGTGGTCGGGGCGCTGAAAGTCAGGCTGTCTTCAAACTCGACATAATCCTCAGTCATCCACTCGCCCTTGGCTTGAAATCCTTTTTGCGCCAAGATTTTTCCGTTTTGGTCTTTCAGAGTCACGGGCAGATTAGCTTCAAAAAACCAAGTGCCGCGCGCTTTGCCTTTGATATTAAGCGGGCTTGCGGCCAATGCTCCTCTAGTCGGGGTCTCCACCACAACCTCGGGCTCCTCACTGACCTCTTCGGTAAAAGTCTGGCCGTCAGGTCCGGTGCACTGCCTAGGAAAAGACTCAGCCACCGGATAGCCAGCGTTGACGCAAGAATGAAAATCAGTGACTTTGACTGGTCTGCCGTCGAGCAAGACAAATACTACCCCCAGCACCGCTACCAATATTAGCAGTTTCAGCCAAATTTTCATAAGCTATTGTCTGCCAGCTCGGCCGCTTCCTTCTCGCTTAAAGCTTCGGGCCGGTAACCAGTTCCTGCTGGAATCAGCTTACCGATAATCACGTTTTCTTTCAAGCCCCGCAAATAATCAGTCTTGGCCGTAATGGCGGCTTCAATTAGGACCCGGGTGGTTTCCTGAAAAGACGCCGCGGCCAAAAATGACTCGGTATTTAGGGAGGATTTGGTAATGCCCATCAGCAACTGCTCGGCGTCAGCCGTTTGTCCCTTAGCACTAAGCTTAGCATCAGCCACTGGCACCTTGGCTTTATCCAGAATATCGCCGACTGTCAGGTCGGTATCGCCCGAATCAGTCACCCGCACTTTGGAAAACATTTGCCGGACGATTATTTCGATATGCTTTTCATTGACGTTCTGGCCCTGTGAGGCGTAAATTTGCTGGACTTCCTTAATGATGTAGTCCTGGCAGACTCCGATGCCCTTCAAATGAAACAGTTGGTGGAGATTTAAGTTGCCTTCAGTCAGAGGCTGGCCTTTGTTAACTAAATCACCTTCCTTGACGATAATGCCTAAGCCAGCCGGAACCGCATATTCCTTGAAATTTTCCGACTCCCTGATTATGAACAATTTCTCGCCATCAATTTTGACCACCCCGGAGGCTTTGGCCTTCACAGTGTTGCCTTTTTTGTCGGCAAACAGCGGATCGCCGGCATCGACTTTCTCCCCGTCCTTCAGCTGCAGTTTTGGCACCTGGGTATTCAGCAAATATTCATCCTTAGCAGTCTCTTTGGCTTCAATTCGAAGGATTGACTCCTTGGGTGAAGTTTTGATCGAGGTCACAAATCCGTCTATTTCCGCCATTGCCGCTTGACCCTTGGGTTCTCTGGCTTCCAGCAGTTCTTCCACCCTAGGCAAGCCTTGAGTGATGTCCAGTCCCGCCACGCCGCCGGTATGAAACGTCCGCATAGTCAACTGGGTTCCCGGCTCGCCGATGGCTTGCGCCGCCACAATCCCCACTGCCGAACCTTGTTCCACCGGGCGGTTGAAGCCCAAGTCAAAACCATAACATTTAGCGCAGACGCCGCGATTCAAAGTACACCTTAAAACCGTGCGGACTTCCACTTCCGCCACACCCGCCTTGTCGATCAGCTCAGCGGTTGCGTCATCGATATAACTGCCGGCTTTGGCCATGACCTTGCCAGCGGGATCTTTGACATCGCCGACTACGACCCGGCCAAAAATTCTCCGGGCCAAAGGCCGGCCCAGAGACTCGGAAGAAGCGCGCGTGATGCGGCGGCCGGTGACAACGGAGCAATCTAGAGCATTGACCACGATGTCTTGCGCCACGTCAACTAAGCGGCGAGTCAAATACCCCGCGTCAGCGGTTCTTAAGGCCGTGTCCGTCATTCCTTTGCGCGAACCGTGGGTGGAAATGAAATACTCTAAGATATTCAGTCCTTCCTTAAACGAGTCGCGCGCGGGCAATTCGATAACTTCTCCAGCCGGGTTGGTCACCAGTCCTTTCATGCCGGCCATTTGGGCGATCTGCGACACCGAACCTCGCGCGCCCGAATTAACCATTTGATAAACGGTCCCGTACTCGTCGAGAGTCGAGGTGATAGCTTCCGTGATCTTGTCCCTGACTTCGGCCCAAATTTCGATGACCCGGTTATACCGTTCGGAGGCGGTCAGCAGTCCTTGCTGGTATTGTTCAAAAGTTTTGAGCACCTCTTCATCGGCCTTCTTAAGCAATTCGGCTTTAATGCTGGGCACCCGCAGATCGTCCATGCCCCAAGAAATGCCCGAAGTAGTCACGTAGTGAAAACCCAACCGCTTAATATCGTCCAAAAGCACGGCAGTCCGCTCGATGCCATGATCCCGATAGCAAACCGCCACTGCCTGCTGCAGCCTCTTTTTATCCATAACTTCGTTGAGAAAGCGCATTTCCGCAGGCAAAATCTCGTTGAATAAAATTCGTCCCACGCAGGTCTCCACCAGCCCTTTCTTGCCCCAATTTTCGCCTAAGCGGACTTTGACTTTAGCCTTTAAGGTCACGACTTTGGAGCGGTAGGCAAGAATCGCCTCATCAATGCTGCCAAAGACCTTGCCCTCTCCCAGTTCTTTCGGCTTAATTTTGGTCAGCCAATAGCAACCCAAAACCATGTCCTGGTTGGGGCCCATGATCGGCTCGCCGGAAGCGGGTTTAAGCAAATTTTTGGAAGAAAGCATGATGTTCTTGGCTTCCTCTTGCGCAGCGGCTGTCAGCGAAACGTGCACCGCCATCTGGTCGCCATCGAAATCAGCGTTAAACGCTGGACAGACCAAAGGATGGACCTGGATAGCTTTACCCTCAATCAATACCGGCAGAAAAGCTTGGAATCCGAGACGATGGAGCGTAGGCGCGCGGTTTAACAGCACGTAGTGCTCCTTGGTCACTTCTTCCAAAATGTCATAGACGCTGGTCACGCCCTGTTCAATCAAGCGGTTGGCCGAGCGGACGTTATGCGCGTACTCGCGTTGGATCAATTTGGAAATCACAAAAGGCTTGAACAACTCCAGCGCCATTTTTTTCGGCAACCCGCACTGATGAAGTTTGAGATTGGGCCCGCCCACGATCACGCTGCGGCCGGAGTAGTCCACTCTTTTCCCCAGCAAGTTTTGGCGGAAACGGCCCTGCTTGCCCTTCAGCATGTCCGCCAGCGAGCGAAGCTTCCGTTTCTGGCCAGTGGAAGCAGTGACTTCCTTGCCGTGGCGGATGGAATTGTCGATTAAGGCATCCACCGCTTCCTGCAGCATTCTTTTTTCGTTTCTCGTAATCACTTCCGGGGCCCCGATTTCCAAAAGTTTTTTGAGCCGGTTATTTCTGTTGATCACGCGGCGATACAGATCATTTAAGTCAGAAGCGGCGAACCGGCCGCCGTCCAACTGGACCATTGGGCGAAGATCAGGTGGAATGACCGGAAGATTGCCGATGATCATCCACTCCGGCCGAATGCCCGACTTGATCATGGATTTGACTAATTTTAGGCGGCGGACCAACTTGCGCTTATTGACTCCCTCTGAGGCGGCAGTGTCTTCCCGAAGCTGGCTAAAAAGCTTATCCAAATCCACTTCCTCCAGCAGCTGCTTGATGGCAGCCGCGCCAATGCTGGCCTGGAACACCGGGCCGTATTTGAGCGACAAGTCCCGATACTCCAGTTCCGAAATGATTTGGTACTTCTTGATTGATTTAAGCTCGGAGCGCGCCAGTTCGCGGATAGATTCCAAATGTTCCAACTCCCGAGTAACCATGTCTTTCAGCCTCACCACTTCCGCATCTTCCGTGGCTTCTTTGCCGCCGGAGGCGGAATTCCTGGCTTGGCTGATCAGCGCTTCGAATCGACTTTCAATCTCTTTTTTCTTGCTTTTAAATTCCCGCTCAATCTGCTCCAAAACAGCAGCTCTGGATTCTTCATCCACGCTGGTGATGATATACGAGGCAAAATACACAACTTTTTCCAGCTCTTGCACCGAGAGATCCAAGATCAAACCGATGCGAGACGGGACCCCCCGCAAAAACCAAATGTGGGTGACCGGGGAAGAAAGCTTGATGTGCCCCATGCGCTCGCGCCGCACCGAGCTTCTGGTCACTTCCACTCCGCACTTATCGCAGATAATTCCTTTATACCTTATCCGCTTATATTTGCCGCAGTAACATTCCCAGTCTTTGATCGGACCGAAGATTTTTTCGTCAAACAAGCCGTCTTTTTCCGGGCGCTGGGTTCGATAATTGATCGTTTCCGGCTTGGTAACTTCTCCATAAGACCAATTCAAAATATCCGCTGGCGAGGCCAGTTTCAATCTGACAGCTTTAAATTCTTCAGTGGCTTGCAGCATGTGCGGTCAATAGTTAATAATTAAAAATTATTTTTTGGTTTTCCTTTTCTTGCCCTCCTCCACTACCATCTCTTTCTCTGGTTGCGGCTCGTCAGTGGTTGCCAGCTCTTTCACTTCGCCTGCAGTGTCCGTAACTGCTTTCTCGCCAATCAGCTCGACGTTCAAACAAAGCGACTGCAGCTCCTTGACCAAAACGCGGAATGACTCCGGGACGTTTGGTTTTTTGATCGGCTCGCCTTTGACAATCGATTCATAAGTTTTGGCTCGGCCCACCACATCGTCGGATTTAATGGTCAGCATTTCCTGCAAAGTGTGCGCCGCCCCATAACCTTCCAGCGCCCAGACTTCCATCTCTCCGAACCGCTGGCCGCCAAACTGGGCTTTGCCGCCCAAAGGCTGCTGGGTAATCAACGAATACGGCCCGGTGGAACGGGCATGCATCTTATCATCCACCAAATGATGAAGCTTGAGCATGTAAATAATTCCGACGGTAACTTTCTCGGCAAACACATCACCGGTTTTCCCGTCACGCAGCACCAACTTTCCATCCTCCGGAAATCCCGCTTTGGTCAGCTCCTGCTTGATGATTGATTCTGGCACGCCGTCGAGTGAGGGGGAAGCGACTTTATAACCCAACTTTTTTGCAGCCAAACCCAAATGCGTTTCCAAAATCTGCCCGATGTTCATGCGGCTGGCCACCCCCAAAGGATTCAAAATAATGTCCACGGGGATGCCGTTTTCCATAAACGGCATATCTTCCATGGAAATCACCTGCGAAATCACGCCCTTGTTGCCGTGGCGGCCGGCCATTTTGTCTCCGACTTGAATTTTGCGCAGCACCGCAATCGAAACCTGGATCGATCTAATCACGCCCGAAGGCAGCTTATCGCCCTGCTCCCTGGAAAATTCTCGGATATGGACGACTTTGCCATACTCGCCGTGAGGCAGTGTCAGCGAAGTGTCCTTGACATCGCGGGATTTCTCCCCAAAGATTACCCGCAACAGTTTTTCTTCGGCGGTCAGATCGGTTTCTCCCTTGGGAGTAATTTTGCCAACCAGAATATCACCAGCCTTGACCTGCGCTCCGATCCTGATAATACCGTTTTCATCCAAGTCCTTGAGCTTTTCTTCTCCGACGTTGGGGATGTCTCGAGTGATGATCTCCGGCCCGAGTTTGGTATCGCGGAGGTCAACCTTGAAATCCTCAATGTGGATAGAAGAGTAACGATCCTCTTCCACCACTCGAGAAGAAATCAAAATAGCATCTTCATAATTGCCGCCCTCCCAAGACATAAACGCGACCAGTAAATTTTGGCCCAAGGCCAATTCGCCACTTTCAATCGCCGCGCCGTCAGCCAAAACATCTCCCGCCTTGACGATCTGCCCCTTGTGCACGATCGGGTGCTGGTTGATGGAGGTCGAGGTGTTTGATCTGACAAATTTCTGAAGAATGTATTCTTTCCTCTTATTATGATCGTCGGCAATGACAATTTTTTCGCCCGTGACAGATGTCACGATACCGTCAGTTTCCGCAATCACGACCTGGCCCGAATCGTAAGCGGCCTTGGATTCAACCCCGGTCCCCACCACCGGCGACTCGGGTTTGATGCAGGAAACCGCCTGCCGTTGCATGTTCGATCCCATCAAAGCGCGGTTCGCGTCGTCATGCTCCAAAAAAGGAATCAGCGAGGTGGTCACTGAAATAATTTGCTTGGGAGAAACCTCCATATAATCAATGTCGTTGGTGGCGGCGATAGAAGGTTCAGCGTGGACCCGCACTGACGCCCGTTCTTCCAAAAAATATCCATGCTCGTCAAATGGCGTGGTGGCTTGGGCGATAATCACGTGCTCTTCTTCATAAGCGTCCAAATATACAATCTCATTGGTGACATAAGGCTTGATGAGAATCTGCGAGATGGATTTTTGCCGATTCAGCTTTTGGGCGTCGCTTCCTGACATGACAGCCCCGGCATTGACCAAAGTTTTTCCCGATTCGTCTCGGAGGTCAAACAAGGCAATTTTTCCCGCTGCCGATTTGCCGTCGTTGGGCAGTTGTTTGACCACCTTGCGATACGGCGTTTCGATAAACCCGTAATCGTTGAGGCGGGCGTAGCAAGCCAAGTGGGCGACCAAGCCGATGTTGGGACCTTCTGGGGTGGTGATGGGACAAAGCCGTCCGTAGTGGCTGCGGTGCACGTCCCGAACTTCAAAACCGGCCCGCTCGCGCGAAAGCCCTCCCGGACCCATAGCACTAAGCCTTCGTTTGTGCTCCAATTCGGCCAAGGGGTTGGTCTGATCCATAAACTGCGACAGTTGGGAAGAAGAGAAAAATTCCTGAATCACCGCGACAATCGGGCGGACGTGAATCAGTTGCGCCGGCGTCACGGTTTCCACGTCAGCCAAGCTCATACGGTCCTTGACAATCCTGGCCATGCGGGCCAGGCCGATGCGGAATTTGCCCTGAATCAGCTCACCCACAGCCCGCACCCGCCGATTGGACAAATGGTCTATGTCATCCCAAGCTTCCTGGCTGTTGTTTAAGCGTATGACTTCGCGAATGATTTCGGTCAGATCTTCTTTGGTTAAAATTCGGTCCTGGCGGTCCTTTCCACCAGAGGCGGAAATGTTCAGACGCTGGTTTAGTTTGTAGCGGCCAACCTCGGAAAGATCATAGCGCTCAGCGTGAAAAAACATCGCCTCGATCAAAGATCGGGCGTTCTCAGCAGTGGCCAAGTCGCCAGGCCTAATCCGCTTGTAAACCTCTTTAAAACCTTCATCCGCGTTCTTGGAGGGATCCTTGTCCAAAGTGTTCTGGATATACCGCAGATCGGGATGAGTATCCACTTGCGCGAAGGCGGTGAGAATTTCTTCGTCTAAACCAAAGCCGAAAACCCGCAGCAAAGCCGTGATGGGGATTCTTCGCTTGCGGTCAATCTTGACGCTGATCACTCCATTAATGTCGGTTTCGACTTCCAGCCAAGCTCCCCGGTTGGGAATAATTTTGGCGCCATACCAGTTGCGGCCGCGGGTGGTTTCGGCCGTAAAAAATACGCCCGGGGATTTGACCAGCTGTGATACTACCACTCGTTCCACGCCATTGATCACAAAGGTCCCGCGAGGCGTCATTAGGGGGAAGTCGCCGATATAGACATCTTGAGTCTTGTTCTTCCCGGTCTGTTTGTTTACCAGTTTGGCTGAAACGTACAAAGGGGCTTCAAAAGTAGTGTTCCGATCTTTAGCAGTCTTTTCATCATACTTAGGCTTGTCCAAAAAATAATTGCCAAATGCTAGTTCAAAATTCTTACCAGTAAAATCTTTAATTGGGTTGATTTCGGAGAAGAGCTCAGCGAGCCCTTGCTGCAAAAACCACTTATAAGAAGCCAGCTGGACCTCGATCAAATTAGGCATTTCCATCACTTCGTGAAAGGGAGTGAAAAATATTCGCTTCCCGACCTTAGTCTGTTTCTTGGCAAAATCAAGGCTCAAATTGTGGTTTTTGGCTTTCGGGGACATAAAAACATCTCTCTTTTTGCATATACAAAAAGAGGCCGTCTGTCAGCTTAATTGCTTATTAAATTATATACCACGTTTATATTTTATCCATCCCAAAAACTTTGTCAAGACCACCCCGGCCACGATCAAGCCAATGCCCATGCCCAAAAAAACCACCTGCAGACTAAAGCTGTCGGCTAAAACCCCGGCAATAAAAGACGGTAAGGTGGCGGCGGCTTGGAGCAGGACGTACAGCGCGGCATAAACTCGCCCCCGGTGCGTTTCGATGGCTTCAGATTGCATGACAGAATGAGCCGGTGAGAAAATATGGGCGTTAAAAATTCCGGCGATAAAAGCCAAGACCATATAAAACAACACGCGCTCATCAACGTAAATAATTGTTGCCAATAAAGCCAAAGCTGTCCCTTTCCCAAGGAATCCAACAATGATCATCTTATGCCGGCCAACTCGCTTGGACTCCAGCCCCAAAATCAGAGCGCCGACAATGACTCCCAAGCCTAAAGGGGCAATCGCCAAAAACGATCCGGTTTCCAAATTGATGCCGAGCAACTTATCGACCAGCGCGGGCGCCAGGACAATGATCATGCCGTTGATTACTTGTGCCAGGATCAAAGCGACCAGGGGAAAATGCAACAGCCGATGGCCGACAAAGTAGCGCAGGCCTTCGCGGAACTCCGGCCAGACTTTCCGCAAAAAACCATTGCCCGAATTTTCGCTTTTGAGTCTGGGCAAGGACAAGGTAGACAAGCCGGCAATCAACAAAAGGACAAAACCGGCAAGAAAGGGGGCTTTGAATCCCCAAAATGCCACCAGCGGGCCAGCCAAAGCAAACCCCAACAGCATCGAACCGTGGGTGGTAAACGCAAAGTAACTATTGGCCACCAGCAACTCATCTTTCGAGACTAAGTCGGGGATGGAAGGGGCTTCGGCCGGCAAATAAAACTGGTTTAAGGACGAATAAACAAAGGTAATTACGGCTAACGCCCAAAAATTATTTTCAAAAAATAAAAAAACCAAAACAACTGCCGCTTGGGAAAAATTTATAATGGTCAGAATCCATTTGCGGTCGAACCGGTCAGCGTATACTCCCGCAAATGCTCCAAACACTACGGTGGCTAGGCCAAAGGCAATCAAAATAATTGAAACTGAAGCGGAAGATTCGGTAAGCCGGAAAGCCTTGATCAAAATCGCGAAACTCAGCAGGAAATTAGTCAGCTGGGAGCAAACCTGCGAAACCCAAAGCTTGGTAAAGTTAAAATTTTTGAGAACCGACAAATAGGCAGTAAGCGTCATCGGGGTTTTGACCGGGTTATGTTTGGAAACTTTGCGTAGTAAGGTAATGCCGCTTTGCCAAATTTCAATCGCCGAAACCCTTGCCTGACTCCGGCAATCGGTATGTTTAAAGCGTAGCCCAAAGCGTTGGCCGTAGCCACACCCGTTCGAATGCGGCTGAAAAATCCGGGACCGACAACGACCACAATTTTTTTAAGGCCCTGAAACTTCACTCTCTGCAGTTTCAAAAACCTCTCAATCGTCGGCAGCAGGGTTTCTGACAACCATTTGGTCTGCCAAGTTTTCTTGGCAATTTTTTTATTTATCAAACCAATCGTCACCAAATCATTATCAGTCGTGTCGATAAAAAGCGTCATAAGTGCTCCAATTCTTCCCTGACTGCTTGCCGGTCATCCCACGGAATATAGCCGCCTTTAACTGCCATCTTTTGTTCAGCGCCTTTGCCGGTTATAAGCACCAGATCGTTCGGTTGGGCCAGGCTTAAGGCTTTGGCAATGGCCTCGCGTCGGTCTAGGATTTTTATGGCTTTCGGCGCACCACTGGCCACATCGTCAATAATGCTTTGCGGGTCGTCGTCATAAGGGTCCTCGTTGGTGACAATGACAATGTGCGCCGATTTATCGGCTATCTCTCCTAGAATTTTTCTTCGCGAAATATCTCGGCCTCCGCCCGTGGATCCTAAGACATGGATGATGCGGCGCTTGGGCCAGTTGGCAATAGTCGCATACATTTGCCGCAAACTTTCTGGCTCTGGCGCGTAATCAACCAAAACTTTAAAGTTTGGGCCATCAATAACCTCCATGCGGCCAGGGATTCCAGAAACTTTTTCCAATGCTTGCTTGCAGTCAGACAAATTGATGCCAAGGGATCGCGCTGTGGCTATAGCGGCTAAGGCATTGTAGAAATCAAACACTCCCCGAAGCTTAAGGTTAAATTCTGTTTGATCAACCGTAAAGCTAATGCCGTTGGGATTGGCAGAAAAATTTTGGCCGCGAACTTCGGCTTGTTCACTTTTGCCAAAACTTATCACTCGCGGAACTTTAAAATTGGTAAACTCGGCATAATAAGGATCGTCAATGTTGGCCACGATCGCTTGTTTGGCCTGGGCAAACAATTTCAGCTTGGCTTGTTTGTAATTTTCAAATCCCCCGTGAGCCTCGATATGCTCAGGAGTAAGATTGGTAAACACGCAGACGTCAAACTTAATCCCGCGATGGCGGAATTGCTCAATGCCTTCTGAAGAAATCTCGAGTACGGCGTGCGTGCAGCCCTGTTTCAAACCTTCTGCCAGCATTCGCTGCAAAAAAAAGCGACCCGGCATGGTCATTTTCTTGTCATTAAGCCACTCTCTATTGCCAATCTTAAAATTGACTGTTGAAGTTGCTATCACTTTATGTCTGGCTTCTTCTAAGATTTTGGCAATCAAATTCACAGTGGTTGACTTGCCGTTGGTGCCAGTGACCCCGATCACGATTAAGTTTTCAGAAGGGAAGCCATAAACCAGCGCGGCCAGCCAAGCCAAAAGAAAATGGTACATGCCCACCATTTTTTTGCCAACTAATTTTTTTAATAGATCTTTTAAGATTTTCAATGGATTAGAGCAGGGC
>JACQJI010000030.1 GCA_016198045.1 Candidatus Doudnabacteria bacterium | reverse complement strand
GTGTACGCGGACGTGGCGAAATTGGTAGACGCACAAGCTTGAGGGGCTAGCAACCGCAAGGTTATGGGAGTTCGACTCTCCCCGTCCGCATGTGCGCGCTTAGCTCAGTTTCAGCCCAAGGCTGATCCGCCTCGGGCGGAGGTTAGAGCGCCCCGCGGCCGGCGGGGCGGTCTGGGGACGGTTAGCTCAGCGGTAGAGCATTGCGTTTACATCGCAAGGGTCGCAGGTTCAAATCCTGCACTGCCCACCAAGAAATTGATATAATATATTTCATGCCGGAGTAGCTCAGTGGTTTAGAGCGCTGCCCTGAAGAGGCAGGCGTCGGCAGTTCGATTCTGCCCTCCGGCACCAGGCAGGTATGGTTTAATGGTAGAACGCTTCCTTGCCAAGGAAGGGGTACGGGTTCGATTCCCGTTACCTGCTCCAAAGAAAAAATCCGACTGACCAGTCGGATTTTTTCTTAAAGACGAATCCTAAAATATCCGATCCTTGCCTACGATCATTTTCAGAGCTTTAGGCATGACTTCTACTGTTGCCGGGGTTTTGGCCACTATATGATTTCCGATTCTAAGCGGCAGGCCTTCGGGCGAGGAAATTTCTAGCCGGTTGAGGTGTACGAGCGAGCTTCCCGGAATCTGATCAAAGCAGCCGTTCATGATATATTTTCGGAATTTGACCATAGTCCAGGGAGCCAATTTGGGCAGCAGCAAGACATCCAGAATTCCGTCCATCGGCGAAGCCAGCAGTTTTTTGCAAATCGGTCCCCTGCCGTTGATTATCTGTCCGCCTACTACCTGAAGCACGGCACTATAATCACTGGTCGAAAATTTGACTTCAAAGGTGGGCAGAGAAAACAGTTGCCTCAGCATCCCTAAATTAAAGGTGCGTGGTTTGGGAAGGTTAACCCCGAACGACAATTTAGTGAGAAATGCCGTTTGGTTGACGATGCCTAAATCAAGCATTGCGATCCTTCGCAGAGCAATAATTTTGCACCCTGAATCGACATCAGTTATGCCCAAAATTGAACCAACTTCAGTTTCGAATAATGGGATATAGCCAATCACCGCTTCCCGTCCCTTAAGTGCGTTAATTAAGTCAATGAGAGTGTCATCCGCTCCCACGGCCACCAAGGTTTTGGCACCATGACTTATGGCGTGATCTGTAAGTTGCGGCACGGTGCGCAGGCTGGTAACTCTCGAAGTTTCCCCGTTGATCCGGTACTCAGAAAGACAAGAGTACAGTTGAGTCTGTACTCTTGCGAATTGTCGCTGATTCAAGTTTTGGGGATCGACAATATAGTAATGCATTATTCCTCGGGTTCCGGAGCGATATGGTTTCCCTGCTTAGGCTCCTGCATTCGGCAGTTGCCGGAAAAATATGCTCCTTCCCGAATGCTCAGACTACTGCAGGCGATATTGCCAATAATTTTTCCGGTTTCCATAATGGTAAGAGAATTTTTTATGGTTACGTTGCCCTTGACCACACCGGCGATGACTGCGCTTGCCGCTATCAGATCAGCGTCGATTTGCGCGTTGCTGCCGATCACCAGATCTGCTGAAGTTTGGACTTTTCCGGAAATGACCCCGTCAATTTTGATGTTCCCGCCGGATTTTAACTCTCCCTCGATCCGCATACTGGTGGCGACGATGGTATCAGGATTTTCGTTCCTTGCTGCCATAGTTATTTAGCCTGTTTAATTGCCTGTTGTTCCTCGCTGGTTAGTTTGGACTCTGATTTGCCGCTTGCCACAGACTTAGCATACATCCGAGTTCCTGTTCGACTGTGCAAAGATGAGATGACGACTCCGTTGTCGTGTTCGTTTAACAGCGCCAAAGCAAAACTCATATTGCCGCCATCATCCTCAAAAGGATTAAATCTGATAAATCCCACTTTTTTAATGTCGTGCTGGTTGGAGCTAATCAATTGCTCAAGTTCCTTGCCAAGTTGGCTGACTTCAGTGGTCAGGTTTGTAAGTTTGCGGTTTTGCTCCACTAGGACGTCTTCTAAATTTTTTCCAGTTTCACTGGTCAAAAATTGCCTGCGGATTCTTTCCAGCTTCAGCAGCTTGTATATAACCCAAATGAGAGTTAAAATCAGAATTACCGATATGGCAGAACTGGCAAATATGAGCTGTTGATTCATATCATCTCTAGGCATTATAATGCGCTTATGCCAGGTACTAGAAATTTGATAGTTGTTCCGCCAGGGCGGAACAACTAAGGTAATGGCTGCAAAATCAAATTTTATATCTGGCGACGTTCAGCTATAATCTACCTAATAATTGTCTAATAATCAAATTTTCAGTACCTGGTATGTCAAACAAGCAAAAAATTAGAATTGGCTCGACTCTCCTTCAGGATGAATATCACGAGGTCCATCGGGATTTGGTTAAGGTTTTGATCCTTAACGGCATTCTTTTTTTGCTTCTGGTTGGACTGTTTTTTTGGAATCGTTCGGCTGGGATAGTCGATCGGGTGTTTGAAAAATTTTTGAATTTCTAAGCTTCCGGGCTTATAGTCTAGTGGTAAGACGCCACATTCGCATTGTGGAGACGGCGGTTCGATTCCGCCTAAGTCCACCAGAAACGTTGACTTGGTTGATGAAGTTTGCTACTTTACTTAAGATGCAACGACAAATTTTTCTTTTTCGTGTTTATTCAAACCATCTAAGCTGAGCCATCGGCCTTGATGGCTGTTTTTTTATGTCTTTATCACAACCCTGGGATTTAAAAGCGCAAATGCTTCAAGCGATAGCCGACAAAGGTGGGTTTGTCAATTGCCATGCCCATTTTGACAAAGCCTTTTACATTACCAAGGATGGTTTGGACAAAAGCATGGTTGATATGGAAGTCAAGTGGCTGATGAGTGATGATATCAAAAAAGCCTCGACCCAAGAACAGATTGCCGAACGGGTTAAAACTGCCCTGGATTTGCTTGTTGCTCAAGGTGTGAGGGTGGCTTGCACCTTTGTTGATGCTTATGCTGCGGTTGAGCATAAAGCCATCGATGCCGCCAACCAAGTCAAACAGCAATATCAAGATAAAATCAAACTGCTGACAGTGACCCAACCCTTAGGCGGCTTGCTGGATAAAAGCGCGCGTGAATTGTACCAAGCCATCACAGCCAAGGCCGACATTGCCGGCGGCCTTCCTTCCAAGGACCGGCCCAATGATCGCCAAAATTTAGACTTCTTGTTTGGCATTGCCAAAAATTTAAACAGACCGCTCCACGTCCATATTGATCAGGAAAACAACCCCAACGAACACGACACCGAAATGCTGATTGAATATACCAAAAAATACGGCTACCAAGGCCGGGTCGTAGCCGTCCACGCCATTTCCATTTCTGCTCAACCCAAGGAATATAGAAGCAAAATCTATCAGCAACTGGCAGACAATGGGATTGCGGTGGTGGTTTGTCCTTCGGCCGCATTAAGCATGCGCCAGCTTGATCAATATCAAGCTGTGGTTCACAATTCAATTGCCAATGTTCCTGAAATGCTTAGGGCAGGGGTCTTGGTCGGCATGGGAGTTGATAATGTCGCGGATTTTTATCAGCCGTTTATCGACGGCGATCTGTGGACAGAGATGCGCATACTTATGGAAGCCTGCCGATACTATGATTTTGATAAGCTTGTTGACATAGCAACAGTTAATGGCAGGAAAATTTTGGAATATAAATAGTTTTATGAAGATTCGTAAATTCGCAAAAATTAGTAATTAGTAAAACTATGGCCAAGCTCTGGCAATCAAGTTCATCCAGGCTTCACCCTCTGGTCGAAAAATACACGGTGGGCAATGATTATCAGTTGGATCAGCGCCTGCTGCCTTTTGATATTGCGGCGTCCAAAGCTCATGCGCGGGCTTTGCTCAAAGCCAAAATTTTGACTCCGAAAGAACTTCGCAAACTCAGCCGGACGCTGAATGAAATTTTGGCTTTGCATGCCAAGGGCAAGTTTGTGATCAAGCAGTCGGACGAGGACTGTCACACGGCTATTGAAAATTACCTCACGGAAAAGTTAGGTCCCCTGGGCAAGAAAATCCATACTTGTCGTTCGCGCAACGACCAAGTTTTGGTCGCCACCCGCCTTTATACGCGCAAAAAACTCAAGCAGATTAGTGCTGAGTTGATTAAATGCCAAGGGGTTTTTCTCAAGATGGCCAAACGGCATGAATTTGTGCCCATGCCTGGCTACACCCATACCCGTCGGGCCATGCCCTCCAGCATAGGGCATTGGGCCGCGGCGTACTTAGAAGAGCTGATCAATGATCATATATTGCTGGCTACTGCTTATGACCTTAATGACCAAAACCCTTTGGGGGCCGCGGCCGGGTTTGGTATCAATATCGACATTGATCGCAATCTCACCACTCGTCTGCTTGGTTTCAAACGGACCCAGGTTAATACTTTGTACGCGATCAACAGCCGAGGCCCTACCGAAAGCTATATTTTGGGTGTGTTGACCAAAATCATGATGACCCTGGGACGGCTGGCCAACGAAATGATTTGGTTTACAACCCCAGAATTCAATTATTTTCTTTTGCCCAATGAATTTACCACTGGCTCGTCGATTATGCCGCAGAAAAAAAACCCCGATGTTTTCGAAATTTTGCGCTCAAACGTCAACGTGATTGTGGCTCTGCAAACTCAAGTCAAAGATATTTCCAAAAACTTAATTTCCGGCTATAACCGCGACACCCAGTTAACCAAAGAACCGCTGATTAAGGGCTTGGGTATTGCCAGACGAAGCTTGGAGATCGTCGCTTTGATAATGAGCAAAGTTAAGCCGAACAAGCCTGTACTTATGAAATCCTTATCACCTGAATTTTTCGCAGTGCACGAGGCGAACAAACTCGTCAAGGCAGGAGTCCCCTTTCGGGATGCTTATCAGCAAGTCAAAGAAAACATTCACAAACTCAAAGTCCAGAATCCGGTCAAAGCCATCAAAGAAGTGATTTCCCTAGGCGGGCCAGGCAATTTGCAGCTTTCCAAGTATCGCTTAAGCAAGCCGCTCTAAATCCAGCTTCGCGGCAGCCATCAACATTCCCAACAGCAGAAAGAAAGTTAAGCGAGTTTGCTGAATAGTCAGCGGATAGTGGTCAAACAACCCAATCAGCAGGAAGCTGCCAACTGCGAGTAGTAGACTGAAAGTTAAAAGTTGCTTGTCCGCCGAAGCTTCAGCGAAGGCGGGGTTTTTTGTTGTCCAGCCAAGTTTGAGAATCTTGCCGATGATAACGAGAAATAGCCCGAGTCCTAAAATGCCCAACTCGGCTGCCAGAAAAATATAAATGTTGTGAGCTGGTTGATACTGCCAGTCCTCCAAATTGTAAAAATCTCGCAATGCCGGAATGTAGTGCCCCACTCCCACCCCCAGTACTGGATATTTTTTTATCAGCTCTATTCCCATTTCGTTATAAGTTTGTCTTAGAGTCACCGAGTTATTAGTTAAACTTTCGGAGGCCCTGCTGAAAGCCAGATCTTTGTAGCCAATTATGACTATGGCTAGAGAAATCAAAGTAACAATCACCACGGCTTTAAGTTTCGACCAGCCTTTTTGTTTTAGGTGAAACCAAAGGAAACTGAGTGTGACCAAAGCGGCGATTAGCCAAGAAACCCTCGAGAAACTAAAGAAAAGTCCCAAGATAATCAGGATTGTTGCACATGAAACAATAATTTTGGCATATGTTTCACGAAATGTTTCACCCGAAATCAAATAATATCCAGCTATTAGTGAAACAATTAAAAAACCTGCTAAAACATTGGGGTGCGGCATGGTTCCATAAGCTCGGATGAGCTTTTCTAAACCATAAGAGATGGTTGCCAAACCTTCAGTCCCAATCGGTGAAACATATTCACCTAAGAAACCTAAGCTTAACCCATGTTGCACGTGAAACTGCCAAATTCCAATAATTGCTTGAAAAACCCCAGAAATGAATAAAATCCATAGTGTCACATGAAACATCTTAAGTTCTTTAAAAACTATGCTGCAATATATTAGTAAAACAAGCATTTCTAGCCATTTTAAGGCATTATACCAGCCGAGTTCTATATGTTTCACGTGAAACAATGTAAGCAGTATAAGCGAGAAAAATGCGATTATATGCAATAGAGTTCCACTCGTCGCTGCTGAAGCTGCCTCCTTCGCCGAAGTGGCTACGAAGGCTGAATCGGTGGGCAGGCGTGAAACCATTTTTGGCCTGTCAAACAAGACCCAATCAAGCATGGCAACTAAAAATACCAGATCAGATAAATACAGGATGAAACCCAAGTGATAGTTGAAAACAGTATTTATATAGGCTGTTTCCGATTGAAAAATAACCCTTGTTTGAAAAGGAATGGTAAAAAGAAAAATAAAGAACAAAATTTGATGGATTTTAATATGTTTCACGTGAAACATTGACAAATAGGAGAAAATAAGGTTTAATATAGTATCCTAATGGATTTGCTGTGAAACATTTTTATTCTAGTCGATATAATAGTATTATGGGAGTGAAGAGTTCCATTCAAAGGACAAAAAATTCCTGGAATCTTCAACCGACCCCAAAACTGGGTCGGTTTTGAAGCAAAGGCGGGCTCGCCCGCCGTAGCTTTTAGCGTAGGCGGGGTGGAGTATGACGGTAGTACGCACGCTTCGGGTGCGTGTAGACTGGGTTCAATTCCCAGCACCCCGACCAAGAATTAGGACTCGCGATGGGAATTGAACGGGTCGAAGTGAGGCAAGTCATCAGACGCAGCCGAACGATCGACGGAAGCGAGCAAGCGTAGCTTCCGGCGCGACCCAGGCTGAGCCGCATCAGCGGCGAATGAAATTCCCAGCACCCCGACCAGAAAAAATTGCAAAATAAAAAAAGCCGTAGCGCGATAATAACTACGGTTCCCCGGGTAGCGTGGGCGCCCAGACCGGTTCACGGTCGGGGACCCGAACGGTACTCAAGTACAGTGTGGCTGGCAGGATACCGACCAACACTGTGGTCGCAGATCCCAACAGCCAACCCCACCACTGGGGAATTTCACCAAACCACGACCGCCACCAGCCGTGTGTTGTCTGGAAGTGAAGTTCGTTGACTACCTTGAGGTAGCCGTCGAATTCCTTAAATCCCAGAATCTTCGGTCCTACACTGAAGATGTCGGGGATGCACCCGCAGAATACCCCGACCACGAGAGGAATAGAGTATTCGCGGAACTTCCACAGAAGCAGAAGCCCCACAGCGCCGGTGAGGACAAGATCGATCGCGACGAACAGTTGGGAGCTGGCATCCGTATGCCAGAGAGTACTTAGGCTACTTGGCTCGATATGTGGTACCAAATCGAGCGCCCAGTGCGAAGCCGCCCCGGCGAGAGCGATTTTTCCCAGTGCTTTGTTCTGCCTTGCAGCGTACACGGCCAGCGCCGCTGCTGTCAGTTCATGTGGCAAAGCCACCATGTGTCCTCCTTTCTGATTGGTATATGCTAACAGGAGCAAAGCTTGACTGCAAACTTGTCAATACGTAAAATTATTTGGCCTCCAAGGAATGTATGCCCTCGTAGCTCAATGGATAGAGCTCCGCATTCCTAACGCGGTGATAGAGGTCCGATTCCTCTCGAGGGTACCAAAATAAGAAGGGGCCTGTAGCTCAACTGGTTAGAGCGCCACGATGGCATCGTGGAGGTTGTCGGTTCGACCCCGATCAGGTCCACCAAAAAAAGTTTCATGCATTTTCCAACATACAAACACGAAGCACAAAAATTTGCCGAAGGATTTAGGCTTGTTGCCGGCTGCGATGAAGTGGGCATGGCGCCTCTGGCCGGGCCGGTAGTGGCCGCAACCGTTATCCTGGATCCTGATTCAATCGGCAAGCAGCGCAGCAAAAATAAGTGGTGGTACCGCGTACGCGATTCCAAAACCACAAACGAAAAAGAGCGTCAGGATTTAGTTGCATGCATCAAAGACTATTGTCTGGATTTCGGCATCGGTGTCGTGTCACACGAAACGATTGATGAGATTAATATCCACCAAGCCGGTATGCTGGCTATGCAAAAATCGGTCGAAAGTTTGAAACAGCAGCCTGATTATTTGTTTCTTGACGGTTTAAATAAATTAAAACGGTTTGAGTTTGTCCAAGAAGCGGTGGTTGACGGTGATGTCAAGATACTTTCGATCTCAGCGGCATCAATAATCGCGAAAGTTGCCAGGGATGAAATTTTGAAAGAGCTGCACGAACAGTTTTCCAATTATGGATTCGTGAAACATAAAGGATACGGGACCAGGGAGCATCGAGCGGCTTTGAAAAAGTTTGGAGTTTCGCCAGTGCACCGAACGAGTTTCACTTTTGTGCAACAAGTTTTGAAAAGTTTCTGTTCATTTAGGAATTTTCACAGGCTATATTTAGCGACAATTTAGGTGGGTTGTGCCGAATGGTAAGGCACTGGTTTCGAAAACCAGCGTCCCGCAAGGGACTTGCAGGTTCGAGTCCTGCACCCACCGCCAGTAATTTGAGATGGTTCGTCTAGTCATCCGATCCGGTCATGCGACCGGATTGCTTGATCCAGTCGAATGACTGGGCTGGACGCCCGATCAGATGATCGGGCGAATCCCACCTCTTCCGCCATGACAATTTTTTATCGGCATGACCCGAGTGGATTGACTTTGGGTTAGAAGTTCGTAAATAGTAAATTACTATAAATTTTGATAGAATTTCGCACATGGATGTAATTAACTGTATTATAGAAAATAAACCATTAATACTCATTGTTTTATTGATTGTTTTTTTCATATCTTTAAGAAAAAGAAAAATATATAATGAATTGACTTGGTTAAGGGGTTTTATTTCCTTTTTGCCACTGGGTAATTCCTTGGACATGCTTTTTTATAAGAAAGGAAATAATACCAAGCAGTTTATTGCAGGAGAAAATTTAGAAGATGGTGATAATTGTTACTTTAATATAAATGATGGAAAGTTTTATAAGGCTAGTGCGGTTTCTAGTAAAACTGGTTCCACATTAATTGCTAAATCTCTTCAGAAAATAAAAGCTGGAGAAAAAGGAGTTTTTCTGACAAGTGGAAAATATTATTCCAAAAATTTAAAAAGGGGGACATTATATCTTGCTTTAGAACCAGGGAAATTAACACATATAATGCCTACTGGTTCAGACAACGTAATTAGAATAATATCAATGGTATTAAGTGACAAAGAAGAATATTTTGATCCGAGTTCTGACTGGATTACTCACGTATAATTTAGTAAACTTATTTTTAACTCATATGTTTTTACAAGAGACCGACTTACCTCCGACCAAGAAAAAAGCACAGTACTTCATCTTTAGAAAAATCAGATAATTTGACAAATACTTCACTGCTTCGTAGTATTGAAGTAGTTGTAACGATAATTCGTTGAAGTAAAACTAAACTAATGGGTGCAAGTTATAAATTAAATGCAAAATTAAGCAAAAGTGAACAAAACGAGCTATTTATGAAGTTGGCTCGTGCCGTGGCTGTCTTGCATAGTCCCGTTGAAGTCGCCCAGTTTCTAAAGGACATTTTGTCTGAGCCGGAAGTATTTATGCTGGCCCGCAGATTGCAGATTGCTGATCTATTAATGCAGGGTTTAACCTACGACGAAATTCGTAAGAGGATCAAGGTTGCTTATGGAACGATTGCGAAAGTTCAAACTTGGTTGGAGATTTACGGTGAAGGATATCGTACTGCTATCCGAAGAATTAATAAACCAACTGTTGCCGGTGAGGATGATTCAAAACCGTTTGAGAAATTAAAAAGAAAATATCCGATGTATTTCTGGCCGGAGCTGTTATTAAAAGAGATTTTAAAAACAGCCAGAAAAAGAGAACGGCAGCGACTATTGAAAGTAGTGGGCCAAATGAAGGACAAAACCGCCTTGGCAAAAGAGCTAAACGTTTTATTGCGCCAAGGTTAATTCTCTACTACTTCGAAGCAGTAGAGGATTTGCACAGCTTCTCTAAATTTTTGGTAAGTAATAAGG
>JACQJI010000029.1 GCA_016198045.1 Candidatus Doudnabacteria bacterium | reverse complement strand
TTTTATTAATTTTGTTTTTTCTTCAGCTCTAAGTTTCAACTCAACGCTGTCTTGTTTCAACGTTTTATCCGAGACCACTGCTCGCCTGGAAATGCCAATGAGATCGGCGTCTGTAAATTTTACTCCTGCAGTCTCGTCTCGCTGGTCTAATAGTACCGAAATTCCGCTGTGCTGTAAAGTTTGATAGATTTTTTCGGCTGGCTTCGAATCTTTCGCGATATTTATCAGATGCAAGTCAAACGGGCTGACCGCCTGGGGCCAGATAATTCCCCGCTCATCGTGGAACTTCTCCACAATTACGCCCATGAGGCGCGAAATGCCCAAGCCATAACAGCCCATAACTGGGTGCTGTTTTTGATTTTTTTCATCCTTAAATGTCAGATCAAAGTCGTGGCCGTATTTCTGGCCCAAATCAAAAACATTGCCCACTTCCGAAGCTGTGGCTTGCGAAAGTTTTCCTCGGCCGCACTTGGGGCATTTGTCGCCTGCTTTTTGTCTGGCAATACTTACATTGACGCAAAATTCACAAACATCACAGTACAAAATATTGTCCTCACCGGCATCGGTCAAAACCATGAACTCATAAGAAATTTTTTCGCTGAATGAGCCGCCCGAGGCTTCGGTGACTTTGGCCATAAGTCCGATCCGTTTAAAAATTTTGAGGTACGCCTGCTTGACTGTCTCATAATATTTTTCGAAATCTTTCTGGTCCACATGAAAGCTGTACATGTCTTTCATGTAAAATTCGCGGCCGCGCAAAAGCCCAGACTTGCTCCGCAGCTCGTCGCGGAACTTCCAGCCAATTTGATAAACCGAAAGTGGCAAATCCTTATAGGTTTCCACGTATTTCATAACCAGCGGGCTTACCACTTCTTCCTCACTTTGGCCCAAAGCGTAATCCTTGTCCGTGCGGCTTTTGATCTTAAACAACACATCCACCTTGTCCCAAGCGCCGGTTTTCTTCCAAATTTCGGCCGGATGCAAAGCCGGCATCAAAATTTCCTGGCCGCCAATTAAGTTCATTTCTTCCCTGACAATTTGCTCAATCTTTTTCAAAACCCGCAAACCCAAAGGCAAATACGAATAGACCCCAGCCATAAGTTTTTTCACAAATCCGGCCCGAGTTAGCAGTTGGGCATTGATTGTCTCTTCATCCTTGGGCGCCTGGCGTAAAGTTTTGGTAAAAAGTTCTGATTGAAGCATATGTAGCAATTATAACTTTTATTGACAAAATGAGCAAAAAAACTTATTCTGAACTGCCAAGGAGGAAATCAATGACTGCTCCCAAGCCTGCAACTAATACCAGACAGTACCTCGAATTCGCAAAACAAGGGCTCTGGAAATCCAAGGATGGCCGTATTGTTAAGATCGCGGAGATGAACGAGGATTGGATTACCAGGATCATAGATAAGCTAGATGTCTTCCGGTCAAAAAATAGCCCCTCCGCTCGAGATCATCTGGCTATCCTCACCATCTTCAAAGCTGAAGCAGATCGGCGCGGGATAAGGCATCCTGTCTTCTATCCGCCAGAGCAACGGTGCGCGTGCGGTAAGAAGGGGATATATCGAGTGCGCAACCTCTTCTTCTGCAGTGATTGCAGACACAAGGCTGTCTTGACTGAGCGGGTGGTCATGATCAGGATCGATCGCTCAAGAACACCCTGGGAGATTCGCCACAAGGAGCAAGATGACCATGACCTCTCAGTTATGTCGCGGAAAGGGATAAGGGCTAGTAACCCAAAGCCTAAGAAATGACAACGCCAGAAGGAGGCAACGATGACACGTGAGACCATCGAAGGCATGATCCGCACGGCGCTCGTCACGCATCACGCCAAGCACGGGGTGATGCTTCCCAACGTCGATGAGTTCATCGACCGGCTCGCGACCGCGATCGAGGCGCAGCAGCAGCGTGAGGCGCAGGAGGTCGCGGTGGACCCGGCGGCCTGGGATCGGGCCATCCGCGCCGCAGCATCCGCGGATGAGACGCCGGCGCCGCCCAGCAGAAGAACGCTGCAGTACAATGATCCCGACCAGGATGAGTAGAACCGAGACGCGAGGAGTGGAAGGCTTCCACAGCTTCCTCCTCGCGATCATTTTTCCCTTTATGGGTTTTTATTTTGCCCAAAATTCAAGGGTTTACAAAAGCTTAAGTTGAGCATTTGAGGCGATAGCATAGAATGCTCAACGAATTTTGTTGAGACTAAAATATCCTTTCAAACAACCGTTTAAAACCGTCTCCGTAGCGCGTCACATCTTTGACCGTGACAAATATCATCAGCAAAATCAGAAGACTAAAACCAACTGTATTGGCCACTTGCTCGGCCTTGATCCCCATCTTTCGACCGCGAATTTTTTCGATCAGCAAAAACAAAACCCGGCCGCCGTCCAGCGCCGGAAACGGCACGGCATTGATGATGGCTAAATTCACCGAAAGCAAAGCTGTAAACTGGAGCAAATATATTAAACCCAAAGCGGCCACGTCCCTGGTCAATACCGCAATTCCCACTGGGCCTGACAAACTGCCGCTGACTGACTGTCCCCCTATCCATTGCCCGATAATGGTCGCAAAAGCCGTCAGGGTAGCCCAGGTCAGACTGACTGTGGCAGCCAGCCCCCGAAACGGCGTCTCATACCAAGGATATGAAACCTGGGCGACTTGCGCCATGGCTACGCCCAAAGGCCCCTCTCCCGCCGGCGGGTTGCTTCGAGGCACTAGCGTCTTGCTAAAAGTTTCGTCCCCCCGTTTAAATTCATAAACAGTCTCTCGGCCGGAATTTTCGACTGTTTTAATCTGCAGTTCCTCGATGGATGAAATTGGCTGTCCGTTAATTTGAACAATGCTATCCCCGGGTTTGACGCTTGCGGACGCGGCCGGTGAGTCAGGAGAAACTTCGACCACGCTGATCTGAACATTTCTGACTTCAGCCGACCGAGACAAACTTTCGCCTTCGGAAATCATGGTCGGCAGCCCAATACCCAAACCGATAGAAATCAAAACCCAGGCCAACACCACGTTCATGGACACGCCGGCAATCAGAACCGAAAAACGCTGCCACGCTGATTTATTGACGAAGCTCCTCTGGTCATCACTCTGTTCGCCATTTTCCCCTGTGATTTTGACGAACCCACCCAAAGGGATAAGATTGAGTGAATAAGTAGTCTCCCCGCGCGTAATACCAAAAATTCTAGGAGGAAATCCAAAGCCGAACTCTTCTACCCGCATTCCAGCTCTTTTGGCCATAATAAAATGACCTAGTTCATGGACGAAGATAAGCAGGCCAAGGATGAGAATGAAAATAGCAATAGTGAGGAGAATCATGGTCGAGTTCTAAGTTCTGAGTTCTAAGTTTGTAAAGTCAAGGGCAAGCAACTTTATGAACTTAGAACTTTATAAACTTTCAACTAAATCGTTAAAACCTCTTGTTCTTTGGCGTCTGCCAGCTTTTTTATTTGTTCGTTGAATTTGTCAACCATTTTTTGCAAATCTTCTTTTGCGCCAATCTTGTCATCCTCAGAAATCTTGCCCTCATTCTCCTGTTTTTGGATTTCCTTCCAAATCTCTTCGCGGATATTGCGAATGGAAACCCGGGTTCTTTCCGCCATTTGAGCCACGACTTTGACCAGCTCTTTGCGGCGCTCTTCGGTCATGGGAGGGATATTCAGCCGAATATACGTGCCGTCGTTGATGGGATTGATTCCCAGATTGGATGTCTGAACAGCTTTCTCTATCTCTTTCAAGGCCTGCTTGTCATAGGGCTGGATGGTGATACTGCGCGGTTCTGGCACTGCGATCTGTGCCAGCTGAATCAGGGGAGTTTTGGTCCCATAATACTCGACCTCTAAGTGTTCTACCAGCTGGGCGGAAGCCCGCCCGGTCCGCACGGTTTTAAGCTCCGACCTTAAATGTTCGACGGCTTTGGCAAATTCAGCTTCTTTTTTTGTGAGATCAGTTATCATCGTCAATAGTTAATAGTTATTTTCTCTCCCCAAGTCCTAAATATACTACATTTGGACTTTGGGGATCAATTGCTATAACTCTCACCGCTTGCTCTGTGCGCAATTCTCTCGTCTCCCAAGTTGATGCCCCGTTTGAGCTTTTAAGAATCGTGGATCCCACGCTGACGAACAGATTGTTGGAATTGGCAGGATTAACCGCAAGCGATGAAACTTTTAAGGCAGTGTCTTTAAGCGGCAGATTTAAAATGTTCCAGACAGCCCCGTCGCTGACTGTGCGAAACAACCCTTCTTCGGCTGCCAAATAAACCACGCCTGACAACCGAGGATCAACCGCAAAATCGTGGAAAGCGCTGACCGCGGGCACTCCCGGATTGCTGAAAACATTGTCTCGCGTAAACACGCTGGTAATTTTGGTCCAGGCATTGCCCGAGTCCAGGCTTTTGAACAACCCCGCGGTTCTGGCAAGCACATAAACGCTGTTGGCTCCGGCAAAGCGAATCTTGATGACACGGCTCTGCAGATCCTCCCCCGCCTGCCAGCTGTCCCCGCCGTCGAAAGAGCGGATTATTTCTCCGCTGGCAAGTCCGGCAATGAGCACGGAGGTGGATTGAGATATAGCCAGACTCGTCACCGGATTTGATTTCGACGGTTCGGTATAAATCTCGCTCCAGTTGTCGCCGCCATCTTTGCTTCTGATGATCTTGCCGTTGTTGCCAGATACCCCAGCGGCATATATCACATCCGGATTTCGCGGGTCAATGGCGAGATCAGATACGGCAATGCCGGATAGGATATAGATCCAACCGGCGGCGGCGCTTTCGGTTTTATAAATCCCCGAATTGCTGGCCAAATAGATCACCTCACTGTTGTCCGGTGAAAAAGCCAGGGCATTTACCGAGACATTATTGATATTGCCTTTTTTTTCGATGTCGTTGGCAGTCCTAAAGCTCTCTCCTCCGTCTTCGGATTTGAAAATCCCGCGCGAACCGGTGGTTATGCCCAAAGGTTCGGTCAAATTACAGCTGGCCGCGGCAAAAGTGACCCCAATCATTAATACTATCAGCTTAGACATAGGCATTAAGCATTAAATTGGTCAGCAGCAGCTTGGTGTTAATACTTTGATCAAGCAAGCTTCTTGCTTTGATGAGCTGTTTGATGAGATTTGCGGTTTTGCCATCAGGATTATGCAGTAATTGAGACTCAAGTTCGTTTAGCCAAAAATCAAAGGTCTGGCCAAGCTCTTCTGTTTCAATCTCCGAAAGCTCATTTATCAAAAGCAGTCTTTGCGAGGTATCCGAGGAAAGGAAAGTGCTTAACTGCCCGTTTAACTTGGCAAGTACAACCAAAAACTCCTCATCAGAAGCGATTTTCAGCGCCAGGCCAGGTTTTTGCCAAGCAAAAGTTTTGATTAAATTTTTCTGCTCAGGCGAAAGTTTTTTGGGCAGCAAGTCCTGATAGTCATCAAAATTTACCGAGCCAAAATTTATTTTTTGCGCCCGCGAAACTATGGTTTTCAAAAGCCGGTCAGGAGAAGAAGTTATCAGAATGATTACCGTATAAGGCTTGGGCTCCTCGATGGTTTTGAGCAAGGCGTTCTGCGCTTCATCAGTCAAATTTTCCGCAAAATCAATCACGGCCACCTTGTATGGCGCGGCATAAGGCTTAAGCGACAGCTTGTAAATCAACTGTCGGATTTGTTCAATCCCAACTCCCGCTCTGCCGTCAACTTCGAGGAGGTCAGGATTAAAGCGGCCTTGGGACTCTTCATTGAGCAACAGCCTCGCCATCTTCAAAGCCACCAGCCTTTTGCCCACTCCTTGTGGTCCGCTGAAAAGATAAGCGTGGGCCAGCTTGCCCCGCTCCATCGCGTTTTCCAAAAACTCAAGCTGTTTTTTGTGTCCAGCGATTTGCCAGTCGAAATTCATAAGCTTCACGTAACATGTATCATGAATCACATAACAGGTGACCTAATTCTATCATTTTCTGCCTGGATTGACAAAAGTCTGTAATAGCTATAATATTTAATGTTCACGTTCGGTAACTAAGATGCGAAAGCATCAAGGCAGGAGGACGGACAATGGTCGTCAAACACTTCGGCAAAGTGCATCACACCAAACAGTTCGACATCGGAACATTCTCGCATCGCGTCATACTTCCAGGACCGGACGGATGTTCGGTCAAGGTGACCACGTTCCACGGAGCAGATGGACAGAGATTCGCGGAAATCAGCTATCTGGTGGACGAAACTGTATGGATCCTCAAAGGCTCCGTCATGCTGTGGACCGTCACTGCAGATAAGGTGGAGTACCAAGGGACTCTTTCAGCAGGATCTACCTACCACGTTCCTGCTGGAGAAAAGTACGAGCTCTGTGTTCTCGAAGAGCTCGACGCAGTCTGTTTCTTTTCCCCGGCCATCGGCGGTCCCCTTCCGGACAACGACTAGCGGCACGTAGGACGCCGCTAACAGGCAGCCACGCCGAACTGCTTCCCGCGACAGCCCGCTCTGTCGCTTTTTTTTGGCTTAAACACCCCAACCACGCTGGGGTGTTTAAATTTATGTTTGTCTAACATTTGGTGTAATTACACCATTTGCTAGACAAGTCTAGGTACCTAAAATAACCATGGCGCAAATAGGTGCCATTCGTATTGTTCCTCTATTTCTATTATTTAGGGAATTTCAAAGGCTCAACCGCCGGTTGATCTTTTGAAACAAAAAAAATCAGTAGACCTTCAATCGATCCTGCATTCAATCTGCGAAGTTTCGATTATAATCTACTGGCTTTTTTTCGCGTAAAGGATCTGGCCGCGAAAACCAAATCTTTTACAAAGCTTTGTTAGGCTTAACCTTAAGAATTGTCGCAAAGGCAAAAATTGCTGTCAAAAAAACCCCAAATAGCTGTAACTGCTGAGGAATTCTGCCGGCATGTGTATAAGGTGAGGAAAAACAGAGAGTAACTTTCGGATAATTACGCCGACGCTTCGGTCGGCGTTCCGACCGCTTGCGCGTCGGAACAAAAAATTCACTTATTCAGTGAATTTTTTGATACAGACCGGTGTGGTACTGACCCTGCTCTCTTCGCCCTTACGGGCTCCGCTAGCCGCGGAATCGGTCCAAGAGGTTTCCCTTGCTTGTTTTACACCTAAGGCTTTTCTTCCCTAAGCGTACCGATTCAGAACCAGTATCTCTTGATCCATCGAACAGCCTTTTACAGCCATCCTGCTTCGCAAGAGTTGCCCCCTACGAAGACCATGGTATAGCCATTTTAGTTTGGGCATAAAATTGCGTCAACTATTGTTTGGTTTATCAAAAAAGCCTTGATTTAAAGGCATTTTTTACGATCTGTGAACATTCTGTGACTAAGCTGTAAAAAACCTGTTAACGCCGAAGAGTGGCTGCCCAAACGGCCTACTTCGTAGCCAAAATACTCCGTTTATAGCTCTCCAAATTCTCCAGCGCCACACCAGTGCCTTTGGCCACGCAGAGAATCGCATCATCAGCAATGTAAGCCGGCACTCCGGTGGACTGCCCAATCAACTTGTCCACGTTTCGAAGCAGGGCAGTGCCGCCGGTTAAGACCATACCCTTGTCAATAATGTCAGCGGCCAGCTCGGGCGGAGTTTCTTGCAACACAGATCGAACTGATTTAATGATCTCCCGCAGTTCTTCCTGGATGGCCTCGACTATTTCATTAGTTGAGATTTGAATGGTTTTGGGCAGGCCTTGGATCAGGTCACGGCCACGAATCTCAATCACCCCTTCTTTTTCCACGGGCAGAGCTGAACCAACTTTGATTTTAATCTCCTCGGCAGTCCGATCCCCGATTGCCAGACCATATTTCCTACGAACATACTCGGCAATCGCGGCATCCAGCTTGTTGCCGGCCACGCGCACCGAAGTTTGGGTCACAATTCCACCCAGAGACAGCACTGCCACATCCGTGGTTCCCCCACCAATGTCAATGATCATGTTGCCGGATGGTTGAGCGATATCAATACCCGCTCCAATTGCCGCGGCCACCGTTTCCTTGATCACATACGCGGCCTTGGCGCCCGCGGCCTGGGCGGCATCCACCACTGCGCGCCGCTCGGTGGATGTGATCCCGCCCGGAACCGAAATCATGACTTCTGGCCGAAAAAATCTAATGTTGCCAGCCGCTTTGTTGATGAAATACCGCAGCATGGCTTCGGTCACTCGGTAATCGGCAATCACCCCGTCTTTCATGGGACGGTGGGCCACGATCGTGTCAGGAGTCCGGCCCAGCATTTCTTTGGCTTCCTGCCCCACAGCCAAAATCTGATTGTCGATAATCGAAATGGCCACCACGGTTGGCTCGTTGATGATGATGCCTTTTTTCGGCACAAAAACCAAAGTATTAGCAGTGCCCAGATCTATTCCGATGCGTTTAAGAAACATAAGTTAGTTATAAAGTTAGAAGAGTTTGAAAGTTAAAAGGTCTTTAAAACTTTTTAACTTTTTCAACATTTTAACCTAGTCGTTTAATCTCAGCGCCAAGATTAACTAAACGCTCCTCAAGGTTCTCATACCCTCGGTCAATGTGCTCAATGCCTTCGATTTCTGATTGGCCCTCTGCCACCAATGCCGCAATGACCATAGTCACACCCATCCGGATATCATAGCTGGTCAGCTTCGCTCCGTAAAGCTTGGTTGGGCCCGCAATTTTCACCCTGTGCGGGTCCAGAATCTCCACCTTCGCGCCCATTTTTTTTAACTGCTCCACATACCCCAGGCGGTTTTCATACAACCACTCATCGACCAACGACTCGCCCACTGCCTGCGTGGCCAGCACCGCCAAAGCCGGCACATCGTCAGAAGGAAGCTTGGGATACAGTCCGCACTGGATTTTGGCGCCAATGTAATCAGCCAACGGTTTTTTAATCCTCACAAAATCATTTCCGACTTCAAAGTTAACCTGCATTTTCTTAAATTTGATTAGCAAGTCGTCCAAAAAATCAGGATTCAAATGAGTCACTGTAACATGGCTTTTGGTCGCCGCGGCCAAAGTGATGAAACTGGCGGCTTCATTTGAATCCGGGATCAGCTCGATTTGGGCTCCATGCAGCTTTTGCACACCTTCGATAGTCAGAGTGGTTGTGCCAATCCCAGAAATTTTCGCTCCCATTTTGTTAAGAAATTGGCAGAGCTGCTGAACATGCGGCTCCATGGCGGCCAGCTTGATCACGGTCGTGCCGGAAGCCAACACCGCGGCTTGGATCGCGTTTTCAGTGGCAGTGACCGAGCTTTCCTCAAGAATAATTTTACCGCCGCGAAGCTTCCCGGCCAAAATTTGAATTTGATCACTAACAAAAACCTCGCATCCCAGATTTTTAAAAGCTTCAAGGTGGACAGTTATCGGCCTTCGCCCGATCAAATCTCCTCCCGGGTAAGCCATTTTGACTTTCTTTAGCCTTCCCAGCAATGATCCGAGTAATAAAATAGAACCGCGGAGTTTGGCCACCAACTCAGCATTGAGTTCGGTTTTCGCAATGTTATCCGGTCTGATACGCAGAGTGTGATCGCTCCAATCGACCACGGCTCCCAAATCCCTAAGGATTGCAACCATGGTTTCCACGTCTCTGATCTTGGGTACCCGGCTGATCACTGACTCTTCCTGCGACAAAAGACTCGCGGCCATAATTGGCAAAACCGCGTTTTTGGAGCCGGAAACTCGGATCTCCCCGGACAACTTTTTCCCCCCAGTAATCAGGAATTTAGCCATAAGTTTAGATTTTGATGCGCGAGGCACTGTTGCAAAACTAGCTTCCGCAGGCCGGCTCATCCGGCCGAGGACGCAGGCTGCCCCGCCTTCGACTATTAGTTAAATGCTGTTGGTGGGACAGCCGGTAGTTTTGCCAACTGTGCCGAGCGCCAGTACAAGCCTGGGTATTTTAGCAATTTTGCGGCAAAAACAAAATCCTAAATTCCGCTCATTGTCAATGCTGGCCAATCTAGACTATAATTACCGTTGCTATGAAGCTTAAGAACCGCTTTTTACTCGTAGGTTTGGGCATAATCGTTTTTCTTATCCTAACACCCCTGTTAGTCCTATTTGCCAGAGGATTCAAACTTGACCTAAAAAATTGGCAAATCGTGAAAACCGGAATACTGGTGGTGAATACAGAACCCCAAAAGGCAAAAGTTTTTCTTGACGACGAGCAAATCAAAGACCTCACCCCATCAACCGTTCGTTTCCTCCTGCCTGGCGACTACAACATCCGCGTGGAAAAAGACGGTTATCTCCCGTGGACCAAGCGGCTTTCCGTCAAAAGCCAATTCGTCACTTGGGCTAACCTCAATCGTGAATTTATCCCTCTTTTCCTGGCAGAACCAAAACAGGAATTCGATCCTCAAATCCCAGACGAGCAAATAGAACTTGTTGGTGAAGGCCCAATTCAGGCCGGCATATATCTGTTTATGCTTAAAGACTCTGTCTTGTTCAAACAAAACGAAGCTTTAGAAAAAATCTACGAACCTGTCACCCAGGCTTACTGGGACAAATCTGCCGACAGATTGGTTTTGCTAAATAACAACGAGGTCCTGGTTTTCGATCCGCTTTCCTCAGGACCCGATCTGATCCTGCGCAGCATTTCCGAGATCAAATCAGCCTGGCTTAATTGGCACACAGGATATGTGTTTTTCCAGAACGAGGGCAAAATCAAAGCCATCGAACTGGATGGCCGCGATCACCGGAACGTTTATACTTTAACCGACGCGCTGGATGAGTTTTTGGTTTCCAAAGAAGGCAAAAAGCTATATGTTTTTAATGGACAAGAAATAAAAACCCACAGGATTAGATAAATTAAGATCCGGCTTTGTCCAATGCCTCATTAACTAGCTTGTCCGCTAGTTTGTTTTTTGCGCGCAAAACATGCTTGAAGTCCACTCTAAGAAACTTGTTGGACAGCCGCAACACTTCGGCAATCAGAGTTTTCAACTCCGGCTCTTTGACTTTGTATTTGCCAATCAGCTGCCGCACCACGAGTTCGGAATCCAAAAAACAAAGCAACTCTTTGGCGTCCAGCAGGGCGGCTTCGTTAAGTCCCCGAATTAAAGCTTTGTATTCCGCTTGGTTGTTGGTGGCGTTGCCTATATACTCTGATATTTGCCTAATCGGCCGCTCGCCGCTGCCATAAATCACCACCCCCACCGCCGCCGGCCCGGGATTCCCCCTCGCTCCGCCGTCGGTATAAATCGTAAGTTTTCCAGTCATGACAATTTCATATCAATAATTTTAAACTCCAAGGCCTTATTGCCGTTCCAGGAGTTTTCTGCGAGTTCATACACGGCGTCCACTTTGGTCCCTGGTCGAAGTTTATCAGACAAAAATCCTTGGCCAAACGCAATGGCGCCCAAAATTTTATCGCCAATTTTTAGCCGCATCTTGAGATGCTTGCTGCCATTGCCGACAGTTCGGCTGTCCAAAACTTCCATTCCGTACGAAACAAACTTCGGCTTGGGATTACCCACGCCAAACGGCGCCATTTTTTTAATGTATTCGTAGTTTTCTTGAGTGATATCAATGGGCCCTAGTTCGCTATCCACTTCCAAAACAGGCGGCTCAAACTCTGTACTTAAAGTCTCTACATATTCCAGCAACTTTTCATGGAACAGAGGGATATTCTGCGAAGCTAGAGTAAAACCGGCGGCTTGGGTGTGGCCGCCGTAGCGAACAAGCAAATCCTTGCTCGAATTTAAAGCCGCCACCAAATCAAATCCTCCCACCGAGCGGCCGGAGCCGGTGGCCAACAGTTCTTCCTTGCGCAAAACCAAAACCGGACGCCCATATTCCTCCACAAGTTTGCCGGCAACCAATCCCACTACTCCCTGCGGCCAATCCGCGCCGTAAGCCAGCAAAACTTTTTTGTCAGAAATCAATTCCAGTTGAGAACGGGCCTCGCTTAAGACTTGTTCTGTCAGCATTTGCCGCTGCTGGTTTAAACTATTTAATTCTTGGGCCAAGCTACTTGCTTCGTTTTCGTCTTCGGTAACCAAAAGTTTGAATGCCAAGTCAGCGTGTTTGATTCTGCCGGCGGCATTGATCCTGGGAGCCAGGATAAACCCCAAAGCATACGTGTCGAGTTCCCGGCCCTCAAGACCAGCAATGGCCATGAGTTTCTTGAGTCCCAGCCATCGCGTTTTTGCCAAAACTTTGAGCCCAAAACTGACTAAGACGCGGTTTTCCCCTGTGAGACTCTGACAATCAGCCACTGTGCCAATGGCTACTAAGTCGAGCAGCCACTTCTCCCAACCCCGACGCGCAAGCGGTCGGGGTTGCTCCGACCGAAGCGTCGGAGCAACCGAAAACAGGGCTTGAACAAGCTTGAATGCCACGCCAACCCCAGTTAGATGCTCAAAAGGATACGTGTCCTGTTTATTCTTGGGGTTGATCAACGCAACGACATCCGGTAGGTCACCCGTGATCTCGTGATGATCAGTGATTATTAAATCTAAGCCCCTCGATTTCGCTAAGCCAGCTTCTTCCACCGCGTTGGTCCCGCAATCGACTGTGATGATAAGCTTTGTACCATTCTCTGCGATTCGTCTGATCGCGTCGGCGTTCACGCCATATCCTTCGGCAAACCGGTCCGGAATATAGCAATCAATTTTCGCGCCAATTTTCTGCATCGCCTTGTAAACCACGCTGGCCGCGGTAATCGCGTCCGCGTCATAGTCGGCATAGATGGTAATTTTTTCTCCGCTCCGCACAGCTTCCCAAATCCGTTCGACTGCCTTTTGCATATGTTTGAATAAAAAAGGCAAATGCAACTTATCATAGTCTGGCTGCAAAAAATTCCGGATTTGCTCCGGATCAAAAAGCCCGCGCTGAGCCAACAACCCAACAATTAGATTAGGCAATTCAGGGAGTTTGCTCGTTGTTTGGTTTACTTGTTTAAGTTTCCACTCTTTCATTGGCTTACAACATTGCTCTCGGCTGCCGCTCATCGTCTTCGGGTTTTAGCTCAAGATTTGATGGCTTATGCTGCAATAAATCTTTGACTTTTTCCAGGATTTCCGACGGCGAATCATAGCCTTTGACCGCGAAGTGAACGTTTAGGAGCTTGCTGGCTTTTTGTTTATCCTCCTCCCGGCCCAAATGAGAAAACATGATTACCGGAATCACGGCCGTGGCGACGTTATTTCTTAGGTTGCGGATCAACTCAAACCCGTCCATCCGCGGCATGATAATCCCCGTGAAAACCAGGTCCGGAGGTTTCTGCAGAGATTTTTCCAACGCATCCAGCCCATCAACCGCTTCGACAACTTGATATCCGTTTTGGCTGAGCAATTCGGCGTAGAGTTCTCGTTGATCTTTGTCGTCATCAGCCACTAAAATTTTCATAAATTTAGGTCAGCTAATCAGATTGCTTAAGCAGCGGCATAAGCAAGCTGACACCGGTCATTTCGGGAGGTTTGTTAATTCCTATTAATTCTAACATAGTCGGTGAAACGTCAGAAAGCACGCCTACCGGGACAATCCCGGCCAAGGAAACAACCCCTCCTTCCTTGGGATGTTTGCGTTTAAATTCCGGCGCGATCAAAATAAACGGCACGGGATTGGTGGAGTGCTCTTTGTCGATCCCGCCGGAGCGAATGTCCAGCATTTCTTCAATGTTCCCGTGGTCGGCCGTGACAATCAGACAAATGCCGGCCGCCATACAGGCCTCCGATATTTTCTTCAAGCAGTCATCAATAGTCTTGATCGCTAAAATCGAAGCCGCGATACTGCCGGTATGGCCGACCATATCCGGATTGGCGAAATTGACCAGGTAAAAACTGTAATTACTTTTCAGTTGAGAGATCAGCCCGTCAGTGACTTGTCCAGCAGACATCTCCGGCACATCTTGGTAGTTTTGGTAGTTCGAAATTGGAGAAGTGACAATCTGCCGCTCCTCGCCAGGGAACGGATGGACCAGCCCGCCGTTAAAGAACACGGAGACGTGGGCGTATTTTTCCGACTCGGCTATGTGGAATTGCCGAAGCCCCTGTTTGCTGATCACCTCGGCAAAGCTGTTGGTAATTTCCTGCGGCGGAAAAGCCACTTTCAAACTTAAATCCCGCGAATACTCCGTCATGGTCACGAACAGCAGATTTTTCAACGGTTTCGCGGAAAATTTATTAAACCCGCTCTCGGTAAACGCCCTGGAGATCTGCAAAGCCCGGTCCGGACGGAAATTAAAATTGATTATGGCGTCGTTGTCGGAAATCAGAGCCGGCTTGCCATTGTCCTGGATAATCACGGTTGGCGGAATCATTTCGTCAAAAATATGCTGGTCATAACTGTCCTGGATTGCCTGCTGGGCCGAACCGGCTTTTTTGCCTTCTCCAAAAACCATAGCCTTATACGTGGCCTCGGTCAAATTCCAGTGTTCGGCCCGGTCCATGGCATAAAATCTTCCGGTAACTGTGGCCACTCTACCCAAATTCAATTGACTGGTTTTTCGCATCAACTTTTCCAAAGTGTCAAGCGCTATCTGGGGAGGCGTATCGCGGCCGTCGGTAAACATATGGATAAAAACCCGATTCAGCTTGTGTTCAGCCACCAAACCAAGCAAAGCGTACAAGTGCTCGTCATAGCTATGCACCCCGCCTGGACTGACCAACCCCATGAAGTGCAGGCTGGAGTTGTGTTTTTTGACGTGTTCTATTGCAGCCAAAAACGCTTCGTTTTTAAAAAAGCTGCGGTCCTCGATGGCCAGCGTGATGCGGGAAAGATCTTGGCCCACGATCCGGCCAGCACCCAAATTTAGGTGCCCCACTTCCGAATTGCCCATCTCGCCCCAGGGCAAACCCACAGCCGGGCCGGACGCTTGCAATGTGGTGGACGGAAAATTATCGATCAGATAATTAATCGTCTGGGGTGCAGCCAAAGTCACGGCATTGCCGTGAGAAGCAGTAGCCACGCCAAATCCGTCAAGGACAATCAGGACTAGCTTTTTGAAAGGCTGGAAATTCATGAAAGCTCTTCCTCAATCGCCAATAATCGATTCCACTTGGCCACTCGCTCGCCTCTGGCCACGGAGCCTGCCATGAGGTAATCAGCCCCGATGCCGACAGCGAAGTCTGCGATGAAATCATCGTTGGTTTCGCCGGAGCGATGCTTGGCGGCTACTTTATAATTGTGCTTTTGCGCCAAAGCCACGGTTTCCAGAGTTTCCGAAACGGTGCCGACTTGGTTTGGTTTGATGATTATCGCGTTGGCCACTCCGGCTTCAACTCCCTTTTTTAATCTGGATTTTTGGGTTGTAAACAAATCGTCGCCAACAAGAATGATCTTATCACCCAGCCTTTGCTGCATGGAGCGCCAACCGTCCCAATCCTCCTCCGCCAACCCGTCTTCGATCAAAACCAGCGGATACTGTCCAATCCACTGATTGTACAGCGAGACTAGCCTTTCCGCACTCAAAGAAGTATGGTCCGCTTTCAGGACGTATTGCCGTTCATGACGGTTGTAAAATTCGCTGGCCGCCGCATCGATGGCTAACTGCACTTTGTGCCCAGTTTGCTTGATCGCCTCCCAAATCAGCGCGAAGACTTGCTGGTTTGACTCCCAACTGGGAGCAAACCCGCCCTCAAAACCCAGATCAGTATCCAAGCGGTGCAGTTTGAGAATTTTTCTGAGAGTTTGAAAAATTTCCGCGGCGATTTCCAACTTTTCTCTGACACTGCTGCCTTGGGGAAGCAGCATAAACTCTTGGATATCCAAATTTGTATCGCCGTGAGCCCCTCCCTCGATTACGAGGACAGACGGCTGGGGAAGTCTAAGTTTTCTACTTTTATGCAGCATCGCCACGTATTTATAAACTGGGACCTGTTTGGCGGCGGCAGCGGCTTTGCAAACCGCTCCTGATATGCCTAAGATCGCGTTGGCTCCCAGCCGGCTTTTGTTTTCCGTGCCGTCGAGCTCGCATAAAGCCTGGTCAATGCGCTTTTGGGCATAGACATCCATGCCTTTGATCTTTTTGGCCAGAATGTCGTTGACATTTGCCACGGCCTTCAAAACCCCCAGTCCCCAAAATTTGGTCCCGCCGTCCCGCAGTTCCCAAGCCTCGCTCTGGCCAGTCGAAATTCCGCCAGGAACCCCAAACACCCCACTTCCTTTGGATGTTTGCGCCAAAACTTCCACGGTTGGCACTCCCCGCGAATCCAGAATCTGCCTGGCTCGGACTGTTTTGATCGGCAGTTTAGGCATGAGTAACCTCCAGAGCCTTGATTGCCGGCAATTTTTTGCCGGCCAAAAAATCCAGCATAGCGCCGCCGCCTACTGAAACGTGATCTATAAATTGGCGAACGTCGACGGCATCAATGACCTCAACCGTCTCCCCGCCGCCGACCAAACCAAAAGCTTTGCCGCGGCTGCGGGAAGCAAAAATATAAGCGACACTTCTGCTGCCATAGGCAAATTTCGGGTTTTCGATCAAGCCAAATGGTCCGTTCCATACCAAAGTTGCCGCCGATTTGATAAATTTGGAGAATTTTCGGATTGTCTCTGGCCCAATGTCGAGGATGATTTCAATAGGTAGAACTTTGTCAATGCTTGCTGACTTCGGCAGATCATCCGGCGACTTGGCCACCACCACGTCCACCGGCATGACTATTTTTTCCTTGAAGTTCCGAAGCAGTTGTTTGGCGACCTCAATATCGCCGACTCTCGATTTACCGACTTCGTAGCCAACAGCTTTAAGAAAGGTGTTGGCTATTTCTCCGCCTACCAATATATAATCAGCGCGCAAAGCAAGATTTTCAATTGCCGGGACCTTGTCAGAAATCTTAGCGCCTCCCATAAGCAAAACCATAGGCTTTTTGGGGTTGCGGATAATTTTGTTCAGTGACTGGATTTCTGCCAAAAAATCAATGCCCGCGTAGGCCGGGAGATTCTGGGCCAAACCAAAAACTGACGCGTCTTTTCGATGCGCGTCCGAAAACGCTTCATTCGCGAAAATATCGGCAAAACTCGCCAAAATTTTTATAAATTCAGGATTATTTTCTTGCTCGCCGGGATAAAACCTCAGATTTTCCAAAAAAAGAATGTTGCCATTACGCATGGCCCGAGTTAATCCCGAATAGTCGCGGGTGGTGATGTCGCTTGAAAGAAAAAAAATATGCGGGATGGGATAACTGGGCAAACTGTCTTCGACTTCCACGACTTTGTAGGAAAGCATTTCTCCGAGCTTCAACGCTGCCGGCAATAAACTTTTGTCTTTATCCCAGCCTTTTGGCCTGTTTAAATGCGAACCAATGATAATTTTGGCTCCAGACTCGATTAAATGTTTGAGGGTTGGCAAGGCGTCTCTAATCCTTGCGTCATCAGCAACTTCCCATTGCTCGGTGTGGATGTTTCGCTTAAGCGGAACGTCAAATCCCACGCGGACAAACACGCGCCGATTTGCTACTTTCACAGATGTAATGCTTTTAATCATTAGAGTTAAATGTTAAAAGGTTACGATGCCCGTATCGTGAGGCGGTGACGTTAAACGTCTAACTCTAAACGATACCGGCTTCGTTACCACTTAACGCTAAACTAAGAGCTCTTTCCTACCTATAAGTATCGCCTGCTCCACAAATCTGTTGGCATAGCCAAACTCGTTGTCATACCAAGCCACCACCTTGACCAAATCGCCGTCCACCACTTGGGTCAAGCTTAAATCAACAATGCTTGAATGGGGGTTACCGACGATATCAGAAGAGACCAGCGGGTCAGTGGTGACTTGTAAAATTCCCTGCCAACTTGGATCTTTGGCCGCTTCGATAAAAGCGCGGTTAATCTCCTCAACTGTGACTTTTTTGTTCAATAAAGCGGTAAAATCAGAAAGCGAGCCGCAAGCAACCGGCACGCGATAGGCGGCGCCGGCAAAAATGCCTTTCAGCTGCGGAATGGCTTCGGTCGCGGCAATCGTGGCCCCCGTACTGGTCGGCACTATGTTTATTGCCGCGGCGCGCGCTCTCCTCAAATCTTTATGCAAGGCCGGAGGCGGGCCGTCTACCAAGTTTTGCTCAGCGGTATAGGCGTGAATCGTGGACATCATCATTTTTTTGATGCCAAATTTGGAGTGCAGGACAGCCGCTACGGGTGTGATGCAATTCGTGGTACAAGAGGCGTTGGAAATTATCTGCTGGCCTGAGTAATGCCCATGGTTTACTCCGATGATAAAAGTCTGGGTAATTTCGTCTTTGGCTGGGGCTGAGATGATGACTTTTTTGCACCCGGCCTTGAGGTGCGCGCTGGCTTTTTCCGTATCGGTAAATCGACCGGTTGACTCTAGCACCACGTCCACCCCCAAATCCTTCCACGGCAAACTGGCCGGATCTTTTTCCGCAAAAATCGGGACCTTAAGTTTATCTACAATCAGGGTTCCTACCGAATAAGATACCAAACCTGCCCGTTCGTGTTTTTCCTCGCTCCTGATGTCTTTGGGATAAATGCCGTAAACCGAATCATATTTCAAAAGCTGGGCCAAAACTTTGGGTTCAGTCAAATCGTTGATGGCCACAATTTCAAGTTCTGGCTTGGTTTCAGCAATTTTAAAAGCCGCCCGCCCGATTCTGCCAAAGCCATTGATTGCGATTCTTATTTTGGCCATCAAACGTAGTTAGAAAACAGCATTGCCACGAACAACGCCCAGATTAGAAAGATGACGTATTCTTTTTCGTTTTTGA
>JACQJI010000028.1 GCA_016198045.1 Candidatus Doudnabacteria bacterium | reverse complement strand
ACGAATTACTAATCAGTACGGATTTACCAATAGATTACTCTTTGGATTTGTATATTAGTAAACATTCGTAATTAGTAAAGTTTATGATTTTTTCCAAGCACAGAAGAAAACTAGAACCCCGGAGGAGGTTTGGGTCTCCCAGCTTCCGTATGCGGCTGAAAGAAGCATCCAGCTATAAGCGAGCTTTTGGCCCGTCTCGAGTTAATTTTTTTCACAGACTGCTTCTTCCATCACTTAGTTCCCGAAAAATCAAAGTGCTGGGCAGCCTGGTAGTCCTTATCGCATTGTATTATCTTGTTATTTCCGATAAACTGCTGATATCCGAGGCGGTCTTGAGCGGAAACAGTCAAGTGACGCAAGAAGCGGTGAACGGGGTCTTGGATACCAATTCCAATAACCGTGTTTTTTTTGTCAAAAAGAATCATTATTTTTTGATGACTCACGGTCGACTGAACAAGCTGTTGACTAGTTCAATACCGGAAGTGAGGGAAGTTGTGAAAGTCAACAGAAAATGGCCAGACAAGATTGAGATAGAAATCACTGAGCGCAATCCGGGGTTCGTTTTGGCAGTCAAAGACCGCAAGTTTCTGGTAGACGAAGAAGGGGTGGTGCTCAAGCAACTCAACGCGGATGAAAACAAAGAACTGTTTGAGGTGATCGACCAGAGCCAGGACGATGAAATGGTGGTCGGGGAAGTGCTCAGTAACCCTAAATTGGTCGCGTTTATTCTTTCGATGTACCGCGCTTGGCCTGGCAAGATGGAGCCGGAGATTACATCAGTAAAAATTTCCTCCAAGACCACTTACGAAACGCAATTTGGCACTGACAGCGGTTGGACGGTTTTTTTTGACATCAACCGCTCGGTAAGCACGCAGCTTAATAGCCTCTCTTTAGTTTTGAACAAACATATTACTCCGAAAGATAAGGGCCGCTTGGCTTATATCGATATGCGCTCAGAAAAATGGATTTATTATTGCTTTAAAAACAGCCCGTGCTCGTCCCAGGCCTATGAGTGAACGCTATGTGATTTCTTTGGGAGGGTCGCTAATCGTACCGAAGGAAATTGATACGAAGTTTTTGGTTAATTTCAAAAAGATCATTGGCGTGCAAGTTAAAAGGGGCAAACAATTCTTAGTTCTTCCCGGCGGCGGATCCACTGCCCGTAAATATCAGCAAGCGCTTAGAGTAGTGACGCAAGCCCCTGCGGAAGCGCAAGATTGGCTGGGAATCGAAACCAATCGATTTCACGCGCACTTGGTTCGATGGGCGCTGGGCGCGAAAAAGTATGCGCCAATTATGACTTTTCGTAATTTTAAGTGGGGCAAACCGGATCGGATAGTCGTGGCAGTCGGCGGCATTAAGCCTGGCGGGTCTTCTGACTCCAGTACTGTTTTGTTTGCCAAGAAGCTGGGGATCAAAACAATCATCAACCTGACCAACGTTGACGGAGTTTTTGATCGAGATCCCAGGAAATTTAAAAGCGCCAAACTAATTCCTCAGATGACCTGGAAGCAATTTAGAACCCAATTTGGAACTTCCAGGGGTCCAGGACAGCATAAACCCTTCGACTCTTCGGTATCTTGGATCGCGGAAAAGGCCGGAATAAAAACAGTGATTCTAAACGGCCGCAATTTAAAAAATTTGGAAAATTATTTTAATGGAAAAAAGTTTGTAGGCACGGTAATAGGCTCGGCATAGATTGCAAAACTATCGGCCGCAAATTCTGCTGAATTTGCGGCCTGCTTGCTTCGCGCCGTCGCGCTCCGCAGGCTAGTTTTGCAACTACGCCTCGCCTTATGCAAGATAGAGTTAGTTCACGCGGTATCGCGTGACCACTATATTCCCTTTGAATCCGGGAGCATCCTCGTATTCGGATTCGGAAATTCTGCTCCAGTTGCCAGGAACATTAGGCTTACTTGAGCCAAATCCAGTGGTCCAGACGAGCCAAATGGTCTGATTTTTTTTGGCTTGATTGAAATCAAGGATGAGGTCGTCGTTGGTCAGTAGCGCGGTGCCGGAAAAGTGAGGGATAGTTTCCAAGCTCCCGGCAGAATAAAGTTTTGGCGCGATGCCAGTCTGGTTGTAGTACTTGAAGGTAAAGTATACGAAGCTAGAGCCGACGTAAATTTGGTCGCTTTTTGTGGACTGTTCATTTACTAGTTCGGCGGCTTTGGTCATGCCGGGTTTTTTGGCGACGTCCAGGTCTTGCCAATTTTTGAAAAATGCCACGAGTGAGAAGACGACTAAAAGAGCGGCCAGCGTTCTCCTCACCACGTATGTCTGAATTTGCATGATCAGTACGGCCAGGATGATTATAAGGAACAAAGCCGCAAACACGAAGTACCGCTCCAAGAAAATAGCGGTCTTAAGCGAGATGAGGATTGAGCCGATGAATGGGACCAACAGGCTTAGTAAAACCAGTACCCTTGAGTCTTCTTTCGTTTTTTTGAAATAATAGTAAATGAGATAGGCGGCTATCAGGGTGGCAACGGACAGCATAAAGCGGTTCGTGCCTTGTCCGCCCACGGCCATTTTCCAAATTGTGCTTGGGATCGACCAGCGGTCCATCGGCGGTATCCAGTAGGAGGCCGCCACTCGCTGATTCTGGACAATAAACGTCGGAATCCAAGGCAGGTAGAGAATAAGCATTACCGCTCCTGCAATTGCCGCGTTGATAAATTTTTGACTTTTGATTAAGGACAAAGAAAATTTTTCTGATTTGGCCAAGACGTAGATAAGGTAAAGTATTTGCGCCGCCACGGAAAAAAACAGAAAGTAGTGGGTATAGAGAGAGGCTGCCGCGGCAACCGCGTACCAAATCCAATACTTTCGCTGGTTGGTTTCGAGCGCCTTAAGCAGCAAATAGCTGGAAGCCAGAACCAAAAAAGTGCCTAACGTATACATTCTGGCCTCTAGCGAATACTGGATTTGGAAGGGGTTTAGCGCAAGCAGCAGTCCGGCATACAGTGCGAATTTCTCGCTGCCGGATATTTTTTTGACCAAAACATAGCCTATCCAAATTGTCAGGACTCCAAGCAGAATTGAAAGGCCGCGAAGAGAAATCAAAGAGTGGCCAAAGATCAGAGTCCAAAATTTCAGCAGAATGTAGTAAAGCGGCGGATGGACATCCAGTCCAATCCGATACATCATTTCACCCCAACCGTAGTCGCGGGTATATAATGCGGAAAACGCTTCGTCGTGCCACAACGCGACTGCCGTATTGTGGTAAAGCCGAAGCAGCGCGCCCAAAATAAGAATTACTGCGAGTCTCATAATTGTTCGTAAAGGAGCATAATTACTTCTTTGAATTTGTTCTGCTCAACTTTAATGAGTTTGGCGCGCGGATGGTATTGTTCGAATTTGTTGGAATCAATCAGCGAACTTTGGGTAAAAATCACCTGGTCGCCTTTTTCAAGTTGTACTTGGTAAGTATTTTCCGGAACCAATAAGACGTAAGGCTGACTTTTTTCCGTGGTGAGATAGTCAACGGTTTGGACTGAGAATTTGTCTAGGGCTAAGTAAGTTTTGGTTTTTTGATTGCGTTGAATAAGGTAGTTGCTGACTGTGGTCAAATCAGAGCGAAACGCGTAGTAATAATCGGAGCTTGCAGCCGCGACCGCGAAGTACGCGTAATAATTATAAATGAAGATCGAAAATAGAAACACAAAGGCGATCAGACTTCTTGTGTAAGGCAGGCGGCTATAAGCCGAGATTTTTTGCCAAAACCAGTCGACACCCCAGGCTGAAAGAATAAAAATAGGCGGGATTACTCCGATTAAGCGCAAACCGTGGGGGATGCCCTCGGCAGTCGTGATTTCAGGGATAAGCATAAAGTAGAACCAGACAGCCGTAAGCGATTGGTAAGTTGTGGTCTCGTTTAACTTTCTCTCCCACGCATTTTTTAGCAGCCGGAAAATAGCCCAGGTGCAGAGAATTAACGCAAATGCGAAGAAAGGAGAAATGAATACGGATAGAAAAGGGTATCCTGCGACATTGTGGCGCCAGTTGAGGTCGCCAACCGTAAAAAAACTAAGCATCGTGGCTTTGAAAACTTCTATGAATGTTTCCAGAATGCTGCCGTTATTTAGTGCCGGGGAAAAAATTGAGACTTGTCCGGCCCGGCCAACGAATGTTCCGGGGTGAGTTAGAAAATAGTAGCCAAGCCAGCCGAAACCTGCCAAAAACGCTGCGGCAAAAGCCAATTTGTAAGCCCAGTATTCTTGGATAAGTTTTTTTATTCGATGTCGTTGGGAATAAATCAGTATGATTGCAAATACGAAAAGCAAGGGGAGCAGCATCCGGAACGAGATGTAAGTATAAAAACCCAAGGCAAACGACAATCCCGAAAGGGCGGCGTACCAGTATTTCTTTTTTTGTTCTTGAGTCTGTCCGCCTCTGGCGGAAAAAAAACAAATCAAAAAATAGAGAGTGAGGATGCTTAGCAGCGGCACGGCGTTGGCTCGAAATGCCGTGCGGCTGATAGTGACAGCGTAGCTTGACACCGCCATGAAAAAACTTGCCAGCAGGGCTACCCGCTTGCCAAACATTCTTTTGGTCAGGAAATAAGTAGCGACCACAGCCAGCAATCCGAATCCCGCCGAGATTATGTGATGCTGCCAGGGGCCTCGCCCGAACAGGGCCACGGAAATTGCCAGGAAATAAAAGAACAAAGCCTCGCGCCCATTGCCTCGTTCGTAAAAAGGTTGGATGTCGCCGTTTAGAATAGCGTTGACGTCCAAGCCGTTGGCGGCTTCGTCCGGAAACAATCCTCCGGGCAGTTGGTCAATGCGCCAAAAGCGGAAAAAAATTCCCAAAATTACGATCAGAATAATGGGCCAGTTAGCTCTTATAAAGTTGCGCATTTTTTGTTATAATAATGGCTATGCCAGGTACTGAGAATTTGACCCGCAATTATGTTTTTTTAAGGGTATTTCGCAGCCAAAACATAATTGCGCAGTTAATTTTTCGACCAGGCATAAGATTAACTTAAAGCGGTCATAAAATTAAGTCAAATTCCTAGTACCTGGTATGCTTCTTTCTAAGCTTAACGAAGTTTTATTGTCCAAAAAACCTTTCATTTCTGAGCCTCTAAATGCCGTACCGGCCGCTTCCGCATTGCTTATCAACATTATACATTGGACGATTCTAGCTATCAAGATTGGTTTCGGTTCAAACAGTGTCGTGCTGCACTACAGTGTGGTTTATGGCGCGGATCTGATTGATTCGGCTTACCTGATTTACGTTATTCCAGCCATTGCTTTAGTCATTTTCATCATCAATCTTTTTTTGGCAAACTATTTTTTTAAGCGCGAAAAACTGGCATCTTTTTTCATAAATTTCACCACCATAATCGTGCAATTAATTTTTTTGGCCGCCAGCTTAAATTTGATCCGCATCAATGATTAGATTTTTTGAAATTCTGCCGGGAACGCTGACGTGGGCAACCTTGATAGGCGCGCCCGTATTGGCATACTTCCATCCGGTTTGGGTTTCAGTTTATATCATCTTGTTTGATCTGTATTGGTTTTTGAAAGCAGGGAACGTAGCGCTGCATCTGATGCATTCTTACGCCAGGCTTAAGGTGCACAGGCGAATCGACTGGATTGGCTGCTTGAATAAGCTTTCGGACCTCGATGAGTTTCGGTTTGAGCTATCTGTGCTTGCGGCCAGAGCCGAAAATAAAAAATTAAAAACGTTTTATCAAGAACAACTCGGCAGAATCAATCAGATTCCTTTTGACCGCGATTTGGATTGGAAAAGGCTTTATCATCTTATTATCCTTCCCACCGTGAACGAAGATGTTTCGGTGCTTGCTTCTTCCATCGAGTCATATATAGCAGCAAGTTATCCGAAAGACCGCATGATTTTTGTCCTGGCTACCGAGGAGCGAACAAGAGAAGTCACCCGCAGTAAAATCGAATATCTCACAAACAATTATTCGGATAAGTTTTATAAATTTATTGTTACGGTTCATCCGGACAACGTGCCAGGGGAAGCGCGGGTTAAAGGCGCCAATATCACTTATGCCGCTAAAGAGGCGCAGAAAATTTTTGACGAGCTGACGATCCCGTATGAAGACGTGCTGGTTTCGGCGTTTGATGCCGATACCACGGTGGCCAATAATTATTTTGCGCAGCTGAGTTTCAATTTTCTCACGGTCAAAAAACCCCTGCAGACCAGCTATCAGCCCATGCCGATGTTTCACAACAATATTTGGGATACTCCGGCAATCGCCAGGGTGATCGCAACCTCGTCGTCCTTCTGGCAATTAGTCGAAGCCTCGCGTCCCGACCGGCTGATTACTTTTTCGTCTCATGCCATGAGCTTTAAAACTTTGGTGGATGTCAACTTTTGGCGGACAGACATTATTCCTGACGATTCTCACATTTTTTGGCAATGCTTCATTCACTTCAGCGGAGACTATAGGACTCAGCCTTTATTTACCACGGTTTCAATGGACGCGGTGTTGGGCGAAACCTATTATGAGACATTGGTCGCACAATATAAACAAAAAAGGAGATGGGCGTGGGGCGTGACGGAAATGTCTTTAGTTTTTCCGGAGTTTTTCAAGAGCAATAAAATTCCTCTTTGGAAGCGTTTATTGTATGCCGAACGCCTGCTCGAAGGGCATTATTTTTGGGCCACGGCTTCGATAATGATCGCGGTTTTAGGCTGGTTGCCGTTGATTTTTGGCGGGGACAGATTTGGCCAGACGGTGCTGGCTGTGAACCTGCCGTTTTTGACCCGAATAATTATGAGTATTGCGACTTTTTTCCTGATCTTCTCCGTTTATGTGAATTTGGTTCTGCTTCCGCCTAAGCCTAGCCAGTATAGCCGCTGGAAATATTTTTCCATGATTTTCCAATGGATCTTTGCCCCGATAGTTTCTTCGGTTTTTGGTTCCGCCCCAGCCATAGATGCCCAAACTAGGCTGATGTTCGGTAAGTATATGGAATTTTTTATCACCCCCAAGCACCGCAAGCATCCGTTGAAGTTGGAACAGCTGGAACAAGTGAGGGTTAAATGAGGCATATATATTTTATCTCGTTTGCATTGGCGTTCCTGGTCTCGTTTGTCGGGACTTTTCTCGTGGCTCGAATCGCGGTAAGAAAAAAAATTTTGGACGTTCCCGATAACGAACGGCGATTGCACAAGCACCCAGTCCCGACCATGGGTGGGATCGCGGTTTTTGTTAGCTTCTTTTTGGTGACTTTGACCATCGGGGTCTTGCTTGGATATTTGCTGAACGGCAATCTGCCTCTCAAAATTTTGATATCAATTTGGGCCGGCGGAGCAATACTGATGATTGGGGGGTATTTGGACGATAAATACCGGCTGTCTCCCCGATACTCAGTTATTTTTCCGATTATTGCTGCCTTGGTTATGGTTTCCTCGGGGATTTCGGCTGTGAGCATCCATAATCCGTTTAGCGGGGAAATCATACTGCTTGATCAAATTAAGGCCTTTGGACTGCCGCTGGCCTCCAGTTTGGTGGTTTTTGCCTGGATTCTGGTAATGATTTTTACCACCAAAGTTTTGGACGGCATGGACGGCCTCACCACCGGCGTTTCAGCCATTGCTTCGTTGGTTTTGTTCGGCTTGTCTCTGACGCCGCAAGTCATGCAGGCTCAAACCGCGCTGCTGGCAATTATTTTTGCCGGCGCGCTGCTTGGCTTTCTGATTCTTAATTTTTACCCGGCCAAAATTTTTCTGGGGGAAGGCGGCAGCACTTTGGCCGGTTTTGTTCTCGCTGTACTGGCTATTGTTTCCGGCGGCAAAATCGCCACGGCCGTTCTGGTTCTGGGCATTCCTTTGATGGACGCTTTTTGGGTGCTGCTGCAGCGGCTGTTCAGCAGACAAAATATATTTAAGGGCGACAGAAAGCATCTCCACTTCAGGCTTTTGGATATCGGGTTTTCCGAACCGCAGGCTGTCCTGTTTCTCTATGTCCTAAGCGGGATTTTTGGCGTCACCGCCTTGTTTTTGCAATCTCTGGGCAAGCTGGTCCTTTTGGCGATTTTAGCTGGGATTATGGTGGTGATAGTCGGAGCGGTTTTTATATTTTATAAAGTCAGACAGAAGTCAAATGAGTAAAATTTTTTTGCTCGCTTTAGCCGCGAGTTTTATTTCTGCTTCTTGCAACCTGGAAACTTCAAAATTTTTCAACGATGGCCAAGTTGAAATCAAAAATCGAAAACTCGATGTCGCAGTAAGCGACGACCCGCAAGAATTGCGTTTGGGCCTTTCGGTTGTCTCTGAGATTTCGGAGTCACAAGGGATGCTGTTTGTTTATGACGGGCCGAGTAGGCCGAATTTTTGGATGAAGGATATGAAGTTTCCCATTGACATTGTCTGGATCAGAAGCAATAGAGTTGCGGATTTAAGCCTGTATTTAGAGCCGGAACCAGGCAAAAAAGATCGCGAGCTTAATCTCTACGCGCCCAGCGCTGATGTCGATATGGTTTTGGAAGTCACTGCTGGATGGGTGACTGCCAACAATGTCCAAATTGGGGATGAAGTCAAAATTATTTTTTAAGGTAGCGCCAGAGTGCGGCGATGCCCAAGCCTAAAAGTAACCAGGTAAGTACAAGCGTGATCCAATAAGTCCAGGAGAAAGTAATCCAACCAAAGCCTTTCATCATGCCTCGATCGGACCCTTGGCCGAAGTTGGACATCATTTGACCCATCATGCCGCGCATCATCATATTGTTGGCTCCAACATTTGATTTCATGAGTTCAAACATCTCCTTTTGGTCTTCCGCATTGAGAGTGCCGGCAAACATTTTTTCCATGTAAGCTTCCATCTGTTCGTGTTTTTCCGCGCCCATCATTTGCTCTTCAAACTCATTGATGACTTCCACGGAATTTTCTCCGAGCATTTGCTGGACCATGACATTGCGCGGACTTTGAGCGTTCGGCATGTGGGCCGATGCCGGAGTGGCCACTACTGTGAAAACTAAAATCGCGGTTAGTAAAATCGCTTTTTTCATTTGTTACCTTTCTAGCCAAGCCAATTTCGAAGCTTGGGATAATTGCGGCAGATAGGCAGATTGCTGCACCATTCTTCCAGACCATAATATCTTCCGGCGCGAATAGCACCGAGGAACAGGAGGACCAAGGCATCAATGATGTGGTCATCAACAATGTAAGAATGCGGCGGAATCTTGGGGAATTCCAAGACTGGGAAGTAGTAGAGCATCATCAGAACCACACCGAGATAAGAACTCAGCCTAACGCCAATGCCTAAGATTAATGATATGCCCAGCAGGGTCAGTCCCCATTCGTTGATGAAGTTGGTAAATGGCAGAATTTCGGGCTGGGCAAACCAACGAAATAAGTCGCTAAATGTTTTGGCGTTATTGAGGTAGCCTGCGGCTGACCAGTTGGGGTCCAAAATTTTAGTGATCCCGGCATAGAACATCAGCCAGCCGGCAGCAATGCGCAGGAGAAACAATGAAAGTTTTTGATTTGATGTCATAATTTATTGTTTTAATAATTTGTGGCGTTATCGACCGCTAACGCCGTCGGTAGGAAGTGGACAAGCAGTTTTTTCCGAGATACTTTCGAGCGTTATTTCGCCTTCAACCCTTGATTCATCACTGAATATCCAGGTGGGATAACCTTTGATTCCCAGATCCAAACAAAGCTTGGTATTTTGCGGACACTCCACGTATTTGACCAGTCGGAATGACTGTTCAAACATCTTCTTTTGGTTTTGGCAATGTCCGCACCAATCAGCGCCATACATAGTGGCTTCTTTCCCCACGCACGAGGCAAACTCATCCAGCTCGCCGCGAACCTCCATGGCTGACTGGGGCTTATAAAGTAGCCAAGCTACCAGCAGGGCAAGGATTAACCCGGTTGCCGCAAACAGGTATTTTTTAAGTCTACTCTTCATATGCTTGTCTGGTTATTTATTTGGCTCGGCATAGATTGCAAAACTACCGGCTGTAAATTCTGCTGAATTTGCAGCCTGCTTGCTTGCACCGTCGTGCTGCGCAGGCTAGTTTTGCAACTATGCCTCGCCATTTTGCCGTACATTAACAACATTTTTTCATCTCTTTTTCCAGTTCCTCGACCTTTGTGTTGTCTGTAGTTGCCTGATCTGGCTTTTTCCGCAGGAAGAACCAAACGCTGAAAAGCCAAACTAGGGCTGATAAGCCGAACACGATCCATTCTTTGGCAAGCAAGGAGTAGACTGCGGCAAATCCGCCAAGCACTGAGAATATCCGCCACCCAAGCAAACTTTTGGTCACCCGGTAGTCGAAGGTGTAAGAGAACCCGACTACCGAGCCTCCCATTAGCATTCCCAGAATGAGCGGCTCAACTTGGTAGTTGGTTGTGTAGTTGAGGATCAGGGAGATAAGCCAAGTCAGGGACACGCCCGCGCAGATCGGACAGATTTGTTTTTTGATGATTGCCAGGCGGTTAACCACGTATGTTAACCCAGTGATTATGAGGATTGTGATGAGAATGATAATTGCTGTCATAAAAGGAAGATTAATAATCCAAGGATAACCATAATGCCGCCGATGATTAATCTCATATTCTTTTTCTCCGATTGCTGCCAGTTTTGGACTTTTTCCAAAACTTCTTTGCGGCTGGCGATGACAAGGATGATAACCAGGGGTAGTACGAAAATCAGGTTATAGAAGATAAGATAACTAAAGCCTTTGAGGTATGTGGCTTGATCGTGCAGTAGGCCCAAGATCATTAAGTATGGGCCGCCGGTGCAGGGGAACTCACACAGTCCTACAAACGCGCCCAAAATCAGGGCCGTAGGAATGGAGGCTTTGTGAGCCAGCCGAGCCATGGTGTGATGCGCGGAATGCGGGATCCCCAGCTTGATTGGAAATTTGGGGAATAGTTCCTGCAAGACATTGATCAGCCCAAGGCCGATGAGCAAGACCGCGCCCAATTTTCCCATGAAATGGGGGATGTTGAAAATATGCAGGGCCTGCAGCAGGCCCAGACCAATCAAGACGTACACCAGGAAAAGGCCGATGATATAGGCACTGCCGATTTGCAGAATGTTGCCGCGAAGTTTGCCGAGACTGAGGAGAAAAGCGATAGTCAGCAAAAGCACCGAGAAGGCGCAGGGATTGATCGAGTCGATGAGCGCTGCCACGGAAACCAAGGGCAGCAGCCACTGGCCTTGGTTGCTAGCCTGCCAGATGAGTTGCGTAGCAATGTTGGCTTCTTTGAACCAGACAACGGCTGCGATGAGAATTCCCAAGACTAGAAACCAGGTGATGAGGGGTTTATATTGCTTCATATGGTTTTAGATTTGTCAGCGACGGGTCCTGCCGCGATTTTACCCCGCCAGTGCTCGTTTGAAACTGCGCGCTGTCGGGGTCCCCAAAATCGCGTCACCCGTCGCTGACCTTATCATGGCGTTACATTTGCCTTAATGTTGAACTGGATTTCTCCATCTGATGTGACCAGCGTTACCACGCGCTCTATTGTGCCAATTCCAGATGGGCCGTGGGCAGCAGGATCAAACACGACTTTGACATTGGCGGAAGCGGAGGCGGCAAGCGGCATGCTGATTTGCGGCAAGGCTGCGTGTCCCGGCATCCCGAATGGGCCGAATGCTTGTCCATTTAGTTCCAGAGTGGCTTCCGTGCACATGCAGGATGTGTGCATTTCTTTGAGGAACACCGAAGAGTCAGAGGGATTTCTTATCTGGAAGATTTTTTCCACTTTGCCGCCGTTGATGGGAACGGAACCGAAATCGTAGAAGTTACTGTCAGCTGTCAGGACAGAGTTTTGGGCGGATGCGTTTTGTTGTTTGACTGGCTGTCGGGATTTAAGAAACCCGGCGAATCCCAGCACCACCAGAACGACGATCGTAAGATAGATTATTTGCTTAAGTTTCATATTCTTTAGCTTAATGAAAAAACGCTCTAACAAAGACCCGTCAAACGGGTCGGAGCCTGAACCGAAATTTCCTTCGGATCAGGTTTAGGATGCCAGAGCGTCTTGTTTGGCTAAAAGTTTAAGCCAAGTTATGAGTTTGGTTTTGAAGTGGGATTTAGCAGAAGCAATTTGGAAATTTTGGATAGTGCAGATATGCAGTGGAGGAGTTTTAGCCGTGAGCGGTTCAGCGGTAACTAGCAAAACAACTAGTAATAAAACCAGTACCGTCAAGATCCCAACAGAAAAGCTTTGGAAAATTCTGGCGTGCAGCAAGCTGATTTCGGCAGTTGGCTCCGGAGGACAGCTTGATTCCGGCGACATAACCGCCATGGCACAGTTAGAAAAGATGCTATCGTGAGCCAAGCCGATAAAGCCAAAAACCGCGATGGATGCAAATGCGATAATTGTTATTGCCAACACCAGTTTCATACAGGTAAATTATGGGGCTTGACAAAAAATCTGTCAATGCTAAAATAGGGGGGAGGGGTATTTATCATGCTAGACCAAAAGCTTAAGAAACGCTCACTGCATAGGGCTAAAATTATTGAGGGCCAAATAAAGGCCTTGCTTAAGGCTATTGAGAAAGAAAAGTACTGTATTGACCTCTTAACTCAATCTTTGTCCATCCAGAATTCGCTTAAAAGCTTAGACGCTTTTATGCTTGAAAATCATCTCAAAACTCACGTCAAGCCTGGAAATGCCAAGGACATAAAAGAGTTGATGAGGATTTATACTTTGTCCAAAAAATAGTAAGGGGTCGATTACTATCAACTATTATCTAACATCAATCAACTTATCATATGATCAATACAAACCGTTTGCTCAAAGTCACAGCTGCTTGGATCAGCGTAGTTTATGCTGTCTGCTATGCCGGCGTGGCGTTGGTTCCGGGGATTCGGGAAGGGTTTATGAAATATGCCCTTCATACCAGCGTGGATGTCGGCCAAAATGTCATGACTTTTGGCACATTTGTTTCCGGCTTGATTATCTGGAACATCGTCGCTTTTCTGGCAGTTTGGCTGTTTGCGGCCCTGTATAATTCTATCAAACAATGAATATGAATTTGCGACCGGTTGCAGGTGCGGCGTTGCTGTTTGTGTTTGCCGTTTTGCTGCAAAGTTTACCCAAACCGCCAGTTGAGTCCAAATATCTTTCTTTGGATCAGATTTTGGCAAGCTCAGGCACTGAACTGCCGGTGGTTTGGGGGGATTTGGGAAAGAGCTTGCTGGAAGCCGGAGTGCTTGATCAGCAAAAGCTGCAGACCTTGTATGGAAACGAATCAGCCTACCGGGAGTTTGTTGAGCCTAAAGACGGCAAGGTCCTACTCACGCGGCAAAACGCTCCGATTTTTCTCAACTTCCTGTGGGCTTTGGGCTTGGGCAACAAGAACGAAATTTTGGAAAGCGGAGAAATGGCGCTGAGTGGAATTAGTCTGGGCGATTTCGCCTCCACTGGCGGATTTAACCTCTCAACAACCAACGCCTTGGATCACTATTCCCAGCATGAATTCATAAAATTGAATTTATCACAGCAACGTCAACTAGAGCGTATTTCCAGATCCATTTATCGTCCCTGCTGCAACAATTCGACGCATTTTCCGGACTGCAACCACGGCATGGCTATGCTCGGACTCTTGGAGTTAGGAATATCGCAAGGCCTTAGTGAGAATGAACTTTATAATTTAGCCTTGGCTGCCAACATTTATTGGTTTGAGAACAATTATCGCTCGATTGAGCAATATCTGGATTCACAAGAAAGCGGCTGGGCTCAGACTCCACCAGAAGCAATTTTAAGCGCCAAGCATTCATCCGGCTCGGGTTACCAGAAAGTCCAGCAAGCGTTGAATGCCCAGAACAGTCCCGGCCCGAGTTGCGGAGTTAAATAAACTCTTAAAGGGAATTGCAATGGGAATTAGACTAAAAATTGTTTTATTATTGGCATTGTTCTTTTTGTTTTGGAATTTGGCGCTAGCCCAGCAGGAAGAACCGTTTGAGGCCGGACACGTGCCGGCAGAGGAATTCTATAAAGCCGAGGTTTTGGAAGTGCTGGAAAACCGGGCGGATACCCTGCCGGACGGCACGGTTTATCGGACTCAAAGCTATCGCTTGAAAGTCCTGGAAGGTCCAGAAACCGATAAGGAACTTGAGATACAGGATAAAGGGCTGACTACGCTGAATGGGGGCAGAGGATTGAGTAAAGGTGAGAAAGTTGTGGTCTTTAAAGTTAGTTCAGAGGCTTTAACCGAATACTACATTGCGGACACTTACCGTTTACCTTCAATCATCTGGATTGTTTTATTTTTCTTTTTAGTTGCCATTGCGTTTGCTCGTTGGAAAGGGGTGAGTTCAATCTTGGGTTTGGGTGTAACGGTAATAGTCATTGCCAAATTTGCAGTCCCGCAAATCATCAATGGCAAAAACCCAGTTTTAATCAGTTTAATCTCGGCACTAATTATTGCTTTGATTTCTATTTATCTTTCCCACGGCTTTAGCAAACGCACTTCTATCGCTTTAGTTAGTACTTTAATTACTTTGGGGTTAGCTTCTATTCTTTCTTTCATTTTTGTTTCTTTTGGCAAATTATTTGGCCTTGGCAGCGAACAGGCGTTTTACCTTCAGACCGGCCCGCTGCAAAACTTAAACCTGCAAGGCTTGCTTTTGGGAGGAATCATTCTTGGCGCTTTAGGCGTTTTGGATGATATCACGACTTCTCAATCCGCGGCTGTGGAAGAAATTCAAAGAGCTAACCAAAGTTTGCCGTTTAAAGAACTTTATCGCCGAGGAACTTCGGTGGGACGCGAACATATCGCCTCGCTGGTCAATACTTTGTTTTTAGCTTATGCTGGAGCCTCACTGCCTTTGTTTTTATTCTTCCAAGCCAGCAACCCCCAGCCGTTCTGGGTAACACTTAATGCCGAATTTATTTCTGAAGAGATTATCAGAACCCTAGTTGGATCTATAGCTTTGATTCTGGCCGTGCCTATTACCACGCTGCTTGCCAGTTATTTTTTCGCGATTAAACCAAGAAAGGAGTTAGCATGAGTTACACTTGCCCCATGCATCCGGAAGTAGTCAGCGATAAGCCTGGAATGTGCCCGGAGTGCGGGATGAATCTGGTAGAAAGTAAAAGGGAAAAAGTAAAAGGGAAAAGCGAGCATGCTCACGATAAGCATGAGGGGCATAGCCTGGTCATGTTTGCCAGAAAGTTTTGGATTAGTTTAGCGCTGACCGTGCCGGTTGTTTTGCTTTCAGAATTGCCGGAAAGGATATTCGGCCAGCGTTTGGTGGAAGTGACGACAAGTAATTGGATTTCCTTAATTCTTGGCTCCATTATTTTCTTTTACGGCGGTTGGGTGTTTTTGGCCGGGGCTTATCGGGAAGTGCGCGGTAGGTTGCCTGGCATGATGACCCTGATTGCCATTGCCATTTCCGCCGCTTACTTATTCAGCGTGTTCGAAGTGCTGCGTCAAAGTCCCCATACTTTGTTTTGGGAACTCACCACCTTGATTACTATTATGCTTTTGGGGCATTGGCTGGAGATGCGGGCTGTCCAGGGAGCGCAGGGGGCTTTGAAAGAGTTAGCAAAACTTTTGCCTGATACGGCGGAGCGGATAATTCAAAATTCAAAAGTCAAAATAGAAACCGAAGTCGTCTCGGTTTCTGAACTTCGAGAAGGGGATTTAGTTTTAGTTAAACCGGGAAGCAAAATTCCTGCTGATGGGGAAGTTATTGAGGGCAATTCGGAGCTCAACGAAGCCCTGATGACCGGGGAGTCAAAACCGGTTGCCAAAAAAACCGGCATGGAAGTTATTGCTGGTTCAATCAATGGCAGCGGCAGTCTAAAAGTGAAAGTGACTAAGATTGGGGAACAGACTTTTCTTGCCGGCGTGATGCGGCTGGTTTCGGAAGCTCAAGCGTCCAAATCGCGATTGCAGATATTATCTGATCGCGCGGCATTTTATTTAACCGTCATCGCTATTGTTGGCGGAGGGATAACCTTTGTGGCTTGGGTTTTGGCCAAAGCCGGCGTTGTTTTTGCAACCGAAAGATTGGTTGCGGTTTTGGTCATTGCCTGCCCGCACGCGCTGGGATTGGCTGTTCCTCTGGTGGCTTCCATTTCCACGACTATGGCTGCCCGCAACGGTCTTTTGATCAAACAGCGACTGGCGCTGGAGGCGGCGCGGAAAATTGATGTAGTCCTGTTTGACAAAACCGGAACTTTGACTAAGGGAGAGTTTGGAGTGACGGACATTTTTCCTGCCTTGCCGGCAGGCGGGCCGGACGAGAAAATTTTAGACTTAGCCGCTTCAATCAATCTCCATTCGGAACACTCAATCGCCAAAGCCGTCGTGGCCGAAGCAAGAAAACGCAACGTCAATTTAACTGAACCAAAAGATTTTCAAGCTGTGCCTGGCAAAGGAGCTAAAGCCACGATCAACGGGGAAGAGGTTTACAGTGGCAGTGAAGTGTTATTGTCTGAACTTGGCGCTTCAATTCCTCAAGACGCCAAAAACCGGATCCAAGAGCTGGAAAAGCAGGGCAAAACTGTGATTCATCTGGTCAAAAACCGCCAATATGCCGGCAGCATTGGATTGGCTGATGTCATTCGCGAAGAATCAAGAGAAGCCATAAAAATTCTGAAAAGTTTGGGGCTTAAGATCGCCATGATCACCGGAGACTCGGAAGACGTGGCTAAATGGGTGTCGGATGAGCTTGGGATTGACGAGTACTTTGCTCGCGTGCTGCCAGACCAGAAAGCCAATAAGGTCAAAGTTTTGCAAAGCCGGGGGCAGAAAGTAGCGATGGTTGGCGATGGGGTCAACGATGCGCCCGCTTTAACACAAGCTGATTTAGGGGTTGCGATAGGAGCGGGTACCAATGTTGCGATTGAATCGGCGGGAATTATTTTGGTCAAAAACGATCCGCGCGATATCCCCAAAATCATTCAACTCTCCAAACTGACTTACAAGAAAATGCTGCAGAATTTGTTTTGGGCCACCGGGTACAATTTAATAGCCTTGCCCTTGGCCGCTGGGATTCTGGCTTTCAAAGGCATTTTGCTACAGCCGGCATTAGCCGCGGTTTTGATGTCGGCAAGCACGATCATTGTGGCATTTAACGCAGTGCTTTTGCGAAAGCAAAAACTCTCTGATTGACCGGTTATGCAATTTTTGTTATGCTATCTGAGCGTTTTGATATTAGTAAATTAGTATAATTCGTACTTCGTAAAGACATGACTAAGCAAGCAGTTATAGAAACTGGCGGGAAACAATATTTGGTTTCGCCCAAGGAAAAGTTAGCAATTGAAAAGCTCGCCGGCAAAGAAGGCGAGACTGTGACGTTTGATAAGGTTCTTTTGGTCACTGACAGCGACAGCGTGAGCGTGGGCAAGCCTTATGTTGCCGGCGCTAAGGTGGTTGGCAAGGTTTTAGCCCAAAACAAAGCCGATAAATTGGTCGTCTTTAAGTACCGCGCCAAGTCCCGCTACCGCAGAAAGTACGGTCATCGCCAGCAGCAAACTGTGGTAGAAATAGAAAGCATAAATTAAAAAAATCCGCTTCGAGCGGATTTTTTTAATATTCTCTTCGTCCCTCCAAAGCTTTTGACAGAGTATATTCGTCGGCGTACTCGAGGTCAGCGCCCATGGGCAGGCCCCGGCCGATGCGCGTGATTTTGATATTTTTGAATTTTGAATTTTGAATTTTGATTTGTTTTGCTATATACATAGCCGTGGCTTCGCCTTCCAGAGAAGGATTGGTGGCTAGGATAATTTCTTTGGGCGTTTGGTCAGTCGAAATTCGGTTAAGCAATTCTGTTATTTTGAGATTCTCGGGCCCAATGCCTTCCAGCGGAGATATGGCACCTCCCAGAACATGGTAGACTCCTCGGAAATCGGCAAGCTGATCCATAGCCACAACATCCAATGGATCTTCGAGCACGCAAATTATATTTTTGTCTCGTTTTATATCCGAGCAAATTTTACATGGGTCGGTTTCGGTCATGTTATGGCAAACTGAGCAGTACCTGATATCAGCGCCCAAGCCGCCAACCGCCTTGGAAAAGCTTTGCCGTTCCATTTCCGGCTGTTTAAGCAGAAAAAACGTCAACCGGCTGGCGGTTTTGGGCCCAATTCCGGGCAGTTTGGATAATTGGTTGATCAGGTTTTGGATTGATTTAGGCAGCAGAGGCATGGTTGTATTTTATCACGGATTTGATAGGATACAACCGGAGGTGTCGCAATGGGTATCCTTGAGCGACTGCGGCTGCTGAAGTATGTTCGCAAGTGTTGGGAAGCCAGGAATATTCGCCTGGCTGAAAACAAGGAGGAACCCGTTCCCGCGCAGCGACAAAACCGTCGCGTAATCAGCCGCGAAAGATATGCGGTGAGTTGCAATTCACGCTCGCCGGAAGAGTCGGCACAAGCGACTCACGATAGCATCGCCGGCCTGATTCGGAGACAATAAGTATCTGAATGCACCGACGAGGAGGTGCATATGGATGAGGGCTATAGGAAAGCTCGTCGCAGGTTGCGGGAAACGCTGGAAGCAATTTTTCCCGGCACGGCCCTGGAGTTCCGTGGTGGCCTTCTCTATGACGTGAAGAGGCGGCGTCCGGTCACGGACATCGCCATCCCGCGTCCAGGAAAGCGAGTATGCGGGTGGAGGGAACCTGTAAGTTCACAGAGGCAGCGGCCTCGTGTGAAAGATTCGAAATTCTGGCTTTCTCGGAAACGAGGAAGCTGGACTATCCAGTAGATAGAGGCGAATTGACCTCACCAGACGTCATTCGTCTTTTATTTTTGCGTTATTGTCGAGCAGTATCTATATTGAGTTTGACGATCATCTGATACAGGCTTTCCAAAGTAATGGGTAGCATGCCCGGAGGACAAGTTTTGGCGGACTCTTTCGTAATTTCAATTGCCTTCTCTAAACACGAGCTTTTTGTCATCATATTAAAGTTCCTATATTTTAATTCGACCTTTATTTAAACTCATTAAGTTTAATTTTTTTCTTTACGGATCCATGGAATATTTTTGACCGGAAAATAAAAGTCAAAATGACGAATAAAACTGTTAAAGTAGAAAAAGCGAGAGCAGACCACATGAGTGCGGCTTCTTTAGGTTTCGTGGTGAAGTATGCGGTTGCAAAACCGGTTGCAAATGAACTTAATAATGCAGCCAGTGCTCCGTATAATTCATAGTGACGGAGCGGGTTAGCTTGTACCAACTCGACTGATACTTCATCAGGAAGTGACACGCTTACGGTTGTATCTGTTTGGGTTCCATTTTGGTTCACTTTTGCCATAATAGGCCTTTCTGTTTCATTGGTGTTGTCGCCTCCGAAACCTAATTGATTTTTTTATATAAAAGGTTATAATGTGGTTAATCCAATAAAATTGTGGATAGCAGAAAGCTCGTGTTTACTTTGATAGGTGATCTCGGGCTTTTTTGCTGTTCGTTAAAGTTGGAAGTCTGTTGACTTTTTGGCCCTAAATCTCATCTCAATTTCACCGAGTTTTTCTCTTATAGCTTTAAAAATTTTATCAACCTGTTCGCTTGTATAGACATAGTTTGATTTGTTGCTGCAGTTTCCAAGTACGTCCAACCTATGCAAAACTCTTTGGGTCCTTCGAGCAGCTAATCGTTCGAAGCGTCTCTTTCTTTCCTCAGTGGTATTAGTTGAATTTTTCATAGCCATATATTAGTCGAAAAAAGTATTAATGTCAAGTCAAATTCAAAAAAATACCGTAAAAAAAACTCGTAAGAATGAATACTATTACGAGGTAAAGGATAAAATGGCTAACTTTAGCCATTTTATAAGTCTATTCCATGATCTGGTCGATCATGACTTCTTCAGCCGAAGGGGCTTTGGCCAGGTTTCTGAATGAGGTTTTTTCGGCATCGAAATACAGCTCAAGGTCGCCTGTCGGCCCGTTCCGGTGCTTACGAATCAGGATTTCAGCAATATGAGGTTTTTTGCTGTCTGGCCCGTGGTACATTTCGTCGCGATAAATAAACATAACTACATCCGCATCTTGTTCGATGGACCCTGATTCGCGCAAATCTGAAAGCTGGGGTTTTTTATCTCCACCGCGCTGTTCTACCGCGCGAGACAGCTGGGACAGCGCTAACACCGGCAGGTTGAGTTCGCGGGCCAAAGCCTTGAGCGAGCGGGAGATTTCGGAAACTTCTTGCACGCGGTTTTCCTGGTTTTGTCCTTGCATCAGCTGCAGATAATCGACGACCACCAGTTCCAACTCGTGTTCAGCCGCCAGCCTGCGAGCTTTGGTTCGCAGTTCCATGATGTTGAGCGAGCCGGAGTCATCAATGTAGATGGGAGCTTCCGAAAGCCGTCCTAAAGCGTGTCCGATTCTTTCGAAGTCATTGTTTGGTCCGATATCGCTGAGTCTGCCGGTGCGCATTTTGTGCAAATCAACTTCGGCCTCGGCAGCTAGCAGGCGATCCACCAATTGGTCTTTGCTCATTTCCAAAGAAAACACGCCCACGGGCTT
>JACQJI010000026.1 GCA_016198045.1 Candidatus Doudnabacteria bacterium | reverse complement strand
TCTATCAACTATTATCTATTAACTTTCTCAAAGATTTCTCCCTTGTTTATCCAAACTTTAACTCCTATCGTTCCATAAGTCGTGTAAGCTGTGGCTTTGGCAAAATCAATGTTTGCCCGCAAGGTATGCAGCGGCAGCTTGCCCTTAAACAGTCTTTCGGTTCGAGCAATATCCGAACCGCCGATTCGGCCGGCGACCTCAACTTTTATTCCCTCGGCTCCGGAATCCATGACTTGATCAATGGCTTGTTTCATGGCGCGGCGGTGGGAAATTCTTTTTTCCAGCTGGTCGGCGATGTTCTGAGCCACGACCTGCGACTGGAGATTGATATCCTTGACTTCCTCAATGCTGATTTTGACGTCCAATTTTTTGGCCAAATGTTTGATGATCTTTTTCTTTAATTCTTCCACCCCGCCGCCGCCTTTGCCGATGATCATGCCGGGTTTGGTGGTTTTGATAAAAACATTTATGGTGGTTCCAAATCTTTCGATATCCACTCTGACCATGCCCGCTTTTCTTAGGTGGAGAAAAAGAAAACTTCGAATCAAAGAATCTTCTCTCAAAAATTCGGAAAAGTTTTTGCGTGAAAGCCACCTTGATTTCCAAGTATCGGTGATTTTCAACCTTAAACTGTTGGCATTAACTTTTTGTCCCATATCTTTAACTCCCGCTCTTGCGGTTGAACAGCCGGCGTTTTAAGTCCACCAAATGTTTCTTAATTTTTTCCTGCGATTTGGGTGCCACTTTTAACTTAGGTCTGGCAGTGTCAATCTTCTCCTCGGTCTCGGCTGGCTGGATGGCTTTTTCTTCCGGCTTTTCGACTTGAGTCGCAGGACTTCGGCTGAAAATTGACCTTTTAGCTTTGCGCAAAGTCGGTTTGGCTTCCAGCAACACATTGATATGGCTCGTCCGGTTGCGGACCAAAAAAGCTCGGCCCTGGGCCCTCGGAACGGCCTTTTTGATCACCGGACCGGGATCTATAGTCAGCGCTTTAATATACAACTGTTCCTTATTGAGGTCAAAATTGTGAACCGCGTTGGCCACAGCTGAATTTATCACCTTAATAATAGGCAACGCCGCTTTCTTTGGAGAAAATTTCAATTGCTGCAAAGCTTCATCCACCGGGCTGTGTTTGAGCAACGCTGCCACCAAACGCAATTTGCGCGGGCTATGGTGTATATACCGCGCGTGGGCTCTGACTTGTTTAGTTGCTTGCTGATTTTGAGCAGTCATGGTCATTGTTATCGTTATCGTTATTTCTTGGGTTCTGCCTCAGTTGTGGCCTTGGCCGCTTCTAGCGAGCGCTTTTCCGCTTCAGCCGCGGCCAAAGCTTCTTCTTTGGCCATTCTGCCGCCGTGTCTGGTAAATTTGCGGGTTGGCGCAAACTCGCCCAGGCGATGTCCGACCATGTTTTCATTCACGTTAACCGTCACAAAATTTTTGCCGTTATGCACCTGGAAAGTCAATCCCACCATCTCAGGAAAAATTGTCGAATCCCGCGACCAAGTCTTGATTTCTTTGCCGCCGGGCTTGGCAGCCTGAACTTTTTTCCACAGTTTGGCATCCACGAACGGTCCCTTTTTTGAAGATCTGGACATATTAGCTCCTGCGTTTAACTATAAATTTAGAACTCGCTTTCTTTGGATTGCGGGTCTTGACACCCAAAGCGTGCTTGCCCCATGGAGTCTTCGGATACTTAAGCCCAATGGGATTAACGCCTTCACCGCCGCCATGCGGGTGATCCACCGGGTTCATGGCTTTGCCTCGAACTGATGGCCTTACCCCCATATGCCGCACTCTGCCGGCCTTTCCCAATCTCACATACATCCAATCAATATTCGAGACCTGACCGATGGTTGCGTAAGCGTCCCCGACAACTTTGCGAATTTCACCCGAAGGCATCTTGAGCAAGACGGTATCGCCTTCGGACGCCTGAACTATGGCATACGCTCCCGCTGCCCGGGCGACCTGGCCGCTGCCGACTTTGTCGATTTGGATATTATGGACATAAGTGCCGACCGGAATGTTTTTTAGCATCATCCGGTTGCCGATCCTAACTTCGGTGCGAGGCGAGGTGACTACCCTATCTCCAACTTTCAATCCGTCTGGAGCCAAAATATATTTTCTCTGTCCGTCCCGATACGCCAGCAAGGAAATAAATGCGCTGCGGCCGGGGTCATATTCCAAAGTTTGGACTCGCGCTTCGATATTCATTTTGTCGCGAGCAAAATCAACTTCCCTAGGCTTAAAGCGATGGCCGCCGCCCTGGTGGCGAACAGTAATTTTTCCTTGATTGTTGCGGCCGGCATGTTTAAGTTTGCGCCTGATCAGGCTTCGCGGGGTTTTGATTTTCTTCTCCAATACCGAATAGTCGGTTACCGACATTATTCTGCGCCCCGCGCTGGTTGGTTTGTAAATTTTTACGGCCATAGCTTTAATAAAAAATCAATTATACTCCTTCTGTTAAGCCTGATATCTTCTCTCCCGCTTTCAACGTAATGATGGCTTTTTTCCAATCAGACCTCAGCCCAGATTTTCTGCCCATCCGGCGCACCTTGCCTTTTACATTGACGACATTTACGGCTGAGACGTGCACGTCATAAGCTTTTTCTACGGCTTTCTTAACGTCGATTTTATTGGCCTTGGGATTGACTTTAAAGACATAACGTTGACTTGCCGAAAGCGCGTTGGTCTTTTCGGAAAGGTGGGCAGATCTCAAGACTTGGTAAGCCTGGCCGGTATCTTCTTTTACTATGGCCGGCTGCTTGTCAGCCGTAGCTGCTGGAGCGGGTTCTTTGACCATATTTAAGACGTTCTCTTTGTCCGCCGTAGCTTTAGCGGGGGCGGATTTTTTGCCTCTTATCTTATCTAACAGTCCCATAGGTTTTTTCTATTACTTCTAAAGCGTCTTTGGTCACGATCGGATCGTATTTCAATAAATCGAAAATGTTCAAGGAGCCGGCCATCAGCACTTTGGCATTCGGCAAATTTCTCCCCGCCCGTTCCAAATCTTTGTTGTGGCTACCCAAAACCAAAACTTGCTTTTTGCCCAGGCCCGCTTTGCTGGCGATGGTTGAAAGTTTTGCTGAGAGATCTTTGGTCTTATTCGCAGAAATGTCGTCGATAATCACCAATTTGTTCTCGCGGATCTTGTCACTGAGCACAGTATATAAAGCTTTTCTAAAGGCTGACTGGTTTAATTTGATAGAAAAATTACGATTACTAGTCGGGCCAAAAGTCACGCCACCGCCGCGCCAAAGAGGAGAACGAACCGAGCCGGCGCGGGCTCTGCCAGTGCCTTTTTGCTTCCACGGCTTCTTGCCGCTGCCAGAAACTTCACCTCGATTTTTGGTGTGGGCGATTGCCGCGCGGCTGTTGTTGCGCTGTGCCCGGACCGCGAAGTGAACTAAATACGGATCAAGTTTTTCCAAACCGAAAATTGCCGGATTCAGCTCCGTTTCCGAGACTTTTTCACCTGCTTGATTGTAAACTGCGACCCTTGTCATAGTTATCGTTTGATTAAATCCGGCCTGTCCGTAAACACGCCATCCACCCCCAAGCCCTTCACCTGCTTAAACTCATCAGGATCATTGACGACCCAGGTTAAGACCTTAACGCCCAACTTTTTGAGTAGCCAAACTTTGTGTTTAGTCAGTAAGGAGTAATAAGGATTAACCGCAGCGAGGCCTAGGGACAGCTTAAAGAACAATACCATCGGGACGAGAAAGTAAAACCATTTCAGTTTGGGCCCGACAATCAAACCGAGTTTGGCCTTTCTGTCCAAAATTCTGATCTTTCTAAGAATGCTTGGTTCAAAAGAAGAGATCAAAACTTCAAACGGAAATCCTTTGATCATTTCCAGAAGTTTTGCTTCAAATCCCGATTCCTTAATCTCAAGGTTAACCGCAACTTCAACCTCAGCCAGCGCTTCTTGCAGATTGGGAGCTTGCTCATACTCCCGCCCAAAATCCTCATCGTGAGCAACCACGATCCGGCCGTGCCTGTCCATCCTTAAATCCATTTCAACCATATTTACCCCCAATTCTTGCGCTTTTTTGAAAGAACTAACGGTATTCTCTGGAGCCAACCCAGAAGCCCCTCTATGTCCGATAATCAGCATACTTCATGTTAATACCGTGAGGGTTTTGGCGAAAAAAGAATTGTGAGCGGCTTCCATGCCGCGAACACTTAGTCCCGCCTTAGCGGGACGTCTTTTTTCGTCCGAAACCCGAACGCTCATATACTTTGAATTTTTACTATCCCACCGCGCGCTCCCGGTACCGCCCCCTTCACCGCAATCAGGTTTCTTTCGCCATCAATGTCTATTACTTCCAAGTTTCTTACAGTTCTTACGCCACCCATTCTGCCTGCCATTCTCGTACCTTTCATGACGTGCTGAGGAAACCGCCCGCCAATGGAACCCACCGCCCGAGGATGATCGTGTCCGTGCGAAGCCGGAGCTCCTTTGAAGCCATATTTTTTAACAGCGCCTGTAAATCCTCTGCCTTTCATTTTGGCAGTCACTTTCACCTTGTCTCCGACCGCAAACGTATCAACCTTAATTTCCTGATCTTTGGCAAAGTCCTTAATGTCGCTTACCCGAAACTCGGATAATTTTTTATACGCCCGCTTCTTGCTTTTGCCGAACCCCACTTGCACGGCAGCATACTTATCTTTTTCCGCTGTTTTGATCTGTGTAACCTTCACCGGTCCGGCGCGCAATATAGTCACCGGCACGGCCTTGCCGTCCTTGAATATCTGGGACATATTCAGTTTTTCCGCGAGAATAAACTTTTTCATGGCTTTACGAATTACGAATTTTTACCAATATACGAATCTTTTTTTAAAGAACCGACCAGATCCCTTTTGAATAAAGAAGCCCGGTCGGTTCTTTAAGATTGGCGATATCCGAGGGGATCTTGATCCAATCTATTCGTATATTCGTATTGACTAGTAATTTGTAAAACTTTACATCTTAATCTCTATGTCAACCCCAGCAGGCAGGTTGAGGTTAGACAGCGCGTCAATGGTTTTGGGAGTGGGGTCAGCGATATCAATCAATCGTTTGTGAAGCCGCATCTCAAACTGCTCCCGCGAATTCTTATGGACAAAGGTCGAGCGATTCACCGTGTACTTGGTTTTTTCTGTCGGTAGCGGCACTGGCCCCAGCACCTTGGCCTGGGTTCGTTTGGCCGTATCTACGATCTGGCGCGCGGATTGGTCGATCAGCTTATGATCATAAGCTCGGATTTTGATTCTGATTCGTCCTGATTCTTGCTTTTCTTGTTGTTGCGGCATTCGAGGTAGCTAATTATTAAATATTTTTTAAGGACAGCTTGCATATTTTACTCTAAAGAGCCGATAGGGTCAAGTGCGAGGGCTGCCGCTTCGAGGAGAATTTGTGAGGCCGTTCCGCCGGCCGAACAACTTAGTCCCGTTCATCGGGACGTCTCCGAGAAGCGGCTGCCCGAGCGCTTAAAAGGACTAGCCGATTTCACGGCTAGTCCTGATTTTATTTGTTAATCTTGAGCACCACGCCAGCGCCTACAGTGTGACCGCCTTCCCTGATCGCGAAACGCATCTTCTCTTCCATTGCCACCGGAGTAATCAATTTGACCTTCAAAGTCACGGTATCACCAGGCATAACCATTTCTTGGCCGGCTGGCAATTCCACTTCACCGGTCACGTCAGTGGTCCGGATGTAAAATTGCGGCTTGTATCCTTTGAAAAATGGGGTGTGGCGGCCGCCTTCTTCCTTGGTCAGCACATAAACTTCGGCATCGAATTCAGTGTGAGGAGTGATCGAACCGGGTTTGCAAAGCACTTGCCCGCGCTCGACTTCGTCTTTCTTGGTTCCGCGAAGCAGCACCCCGGCGTTGTCGCCGGCGCGTCCTTCATCCAGTTGCTTGTTGAACATTTCAATGCCGGTCACCACCGTCTTGCTGGTTGGCCGCAGACCCACAATTTCAACTTCCTCGCCAACTTTGACGACACCCCGTTCGATTCTGCCGGTCACCACCGTGCCTCGGCCTTCGATCGAGAAAATGTCTTCAATCGGCATCAGGTAGGGCTTGTCCACTTCTCGGACCGGTTCGGGAATGTAAGTATCCAAGGCTTCAACCAATTTCAGAATTGACGGCTCGCCAACTTCCGAGCTGTCGCCTTCCAAAGCTTTCAGGGCCGAACCTCGGATGATTGGAGTGTCTTTTCCTGGGAACTGATATTTGGTCAAAAGGTCCCGAACTTCTTCTTCCACCAAATCCAAAAGCTCTTTGTCATCCACCATGTCCACCTTATTGAGATAAACCACGATGTATGGCACACCCACCTGGCGGGCCAGTAGAATGTGTTCCCTGGTTTGCGGCATGGGGCCGTCAGCTGCTGAGACCACCAAAATCGCGCCGTCCATCTGGGCCGCGCCGGTAATCATGTTTTTGATATAGTCGGCGTGTCCCGGGCAGTCCACGTGGGCATAATGGCGCTTATCAGACTCGTATTCGCAATGCGTGGTGTTAATGGTTATCCCCCGGGCTTTTTCTTCCGGCGCGTTATCAATGGAATCATAAGCGCGCGCTTTAGCCTTGCCTTGCTTGGCCAAAACCGTGGTAATGGCCGCGGTCAAGGTGGTCTTGCCATGGTCCACGTGACCAATGGTGCCGATATTGATATGGGGCTTATCTCGCTTAAATTGTTCAGCCATATTTGGGTTGTCCTTGCTGGTTAAATTTTAATTGCCTAAAGATTATAAAGGATTTACCTGTCTTTGTAAAGTCTTTGTAAAGCCAGCGATTCATGGTACTACTTTTCTTGAGACCCGTCAAATGCTATACTCAGGCCAAAAGTAGGCTCTAGACCTACCTTTATGGAATGGAGGAACGTCAATGCACGATCCAGTCGAACTCCAACGCCGGTTCCGCGGATCTCGCTGGCCTGCTGAGTTCTTTCACGAATCCCGCACCAAGGAGGCAATTATGGCGAAACTAACTAACCCGAGCAAACGAGACGATAAGGATTCCGAATACGTCGGTCCCAACTGGGACGATGGTCGCTCGCAAGAGGAAGCCGGGCAATACACTTTCCCTCCTGTGGAGATTATCTGGACCGAGGTCAGCCTCGGCCCGGGCGATGAGACGGTCCCTACCGGCATACCCAAAAAGTAGCTTCAACAACCGGCCAACGACGGCATTTAACCCCACGCGTGTGGCCGTAGCGCCCGACGATCCCCGACGGTCGTCTTTTTTTATTTACTGCAATAGGTTCCCGTATTGCAGTATCTTGAAAGTATTAGATTAAGACTACTAAATACTTAAAATTGCTATGGCACAAATAGGTCAATAACCCAACACCCCACACGGTATGGGTGTTAAAGCTTTTTTTGTATTTCAGAATTACCTAAAGTATTCATACGGTTAGGTTAGGTTATTCGAACAAAAACAGGCCCTCGCCTGTTTTGACTATCAACTATAAACTATCATCTATCAACTACTTCCCTACTTGCCCTACCCTGATCTTCCCCGTGCCTTCCATAATTTTCTCAGCCACGTTTTTCGGCACCTCTTCGTAATGGTCAAATTCCATAGTGTAAGAAGCTTGGCCCTGAGACATGGACCGGATCTGCGTAGCATAACCAAACATCTCAGCCAGAGGCACTAGGGCATCCACAATTTTCACCAGCCCTTTTTCCGTCATTTCCAAAATCTTGCCGCGCTTAGCGTTAAGATCGCCAATCACGTCGCCAAGCGAAACTTCCGGGGTGATGACTTCTACTTTCATAATCGGCTCGAGCAGTATCGGCTGGGCTTTCTTAAACGCGTCCTGAAAAGCCATGGAGCCGGCGATTTTGAAAGCGATTTCAGACGAATCAACTTCGTGATAACTGCCGTCAAACAAAGTAGTTTTTACGTTAATCACCGGGTAGCCGGCAATCACGCCGCGCTCGGCAGCTTCTTTAATCCCCTTATCCACGGCTGGGATGTATTCGCGCGGGATGGTGCCGCCCACGATTTCGTTGACGAATTCATTGCCTTTGCCGGCTTCAGTCTGCGGCTCAATCTTTATATAAACGTGCCCGTACTGGCCCCTGCCTCCGGTCTGGCGGATATACTTGCCTTCGGCTTCAGCATTAGTTTTAATCGTTTCCTTATACGCCACTTGGGGACGGCCGACGTTGGCCTCGACCTTAAACTCCCGCTTCATGCGGTCAACCAAAATTTCCAAATGCAGCTCGCCCATGCCGGAAATCAAAGTCTGATTGGTTTCTTCGTCAGCGCGAATTTTAAAGGTGGGGTCTTCTTCCGCCAGCTTCTGCAAAGCCAGTCCCATTTTTTCCTGGTCAGCTTTGGTCCGAGGCTCGATTGCCACCGAAATCACCGGTTCTGGAAATTTGATCGCCTCCAGAATTATCGGGTGATCCACATCGCACAAAGTGTCGCCGGTAAAGGTCTCTTTGGGCCCCACCAAAGCCGCGATGTCTCCGGCATAAACTTCCTTAATATCCTGCCGCTCATCGGCATGCATGCGTACCACTCTCCCGACTCGTTCCTTGCTCATGCTTCTGGTGTTGAGAATATAAGTGCCAGTGGCAAGCGTCCCGCTGTAAACTCGAAAGAACGCCAGTTTGCCCACAAACGGGTCAGTGGCGATTTTAAATGCCAAGGCAGTGAACGGCTCAGAGTCCTGCGGATTGCGCAAAGCATCTTCCTTAGTCTTGGGATTAACCCCTTTCACTGTCCCTCTGTCAGATGGGCTTGGCAAAAAATTGGCAACCGCATCCAGCATAGTCTGGACAATAATTCCGCGTCCGTCGCCTCCCAACACCGGAAAAAATTTTCCCGACTGCGTGGCTTTTCTGATGGCAGTCAGGAATTCCTGCTCAGTCAGCTGCTGCCCGCTTAAATATTTTTCCATCAAAACATCGTCGGATTCAACCACGTGTTCCAGCAGTTTATGCCGATACTCTTGGGCTTTAGCTTGCAAATCCGCCGGCAGTTCACCGACCGTGAATTCTTTGTCTGTATATTCATTGTAAGTGTAAGACTTCATGGCCACCAAATCCACCACACCTTTGACGTCCTTTTCAAAGCCAATTGGCAGCTGGATCGGAAAAGCGTTTGGACTAAGCCTTCGATGGATCGCGTCCAAAGACTTATAAAAATCCCCGCCGGTCTGGTTGATCTTGTTGATAAAGCACATGCGGGGAACATTGTATTTATCAGCCTGCCGCCAGACAGTTTCTGATTGCGGCTCCACCCCCATCTTGCCGTCAAACACGACTACCGCGCCGTCCAAGACACGCAGTGATCGCTCCACTTCCACGGTAAAATCCACATGGCCCGGGGTATCAATGATATTGATCTTGTGTTTGATGTCTCCGGCCAGCTTAATCAATTTCGGCGTCCAATAGCAAGTCACCGCCGCCGCCGTAATGGTAATGCCGCGCTCCCGCTCCTGCTCCATCCAATCAGTCACGGTTTCGCCTTCATGCACCGTGCCGATTCTGTGGATCAAACCGGTGTTATACAAAATCCCTTCCGTCACCGTAGTTTTGCCGGCATCTATATGCGCAATAATGCCAATATTACGCGTTTGTTCGATTGGGTATTCTCTGGACATGGTTATGTTTGAAAAGTTTTAAAAGTTAGAAAAGTTAAAAAGACTTGGCCTTAAAACTTTTCTAACCTTATAACTTTTTAACGTCTCTGGAACCTCGCAAAGTGGGCGAAGGCCTTGTTGGCCTCAGCCATGCGATGAGTATCTTCCCGTTTTTTCATGGCTGTACCAACCTTGTTGTAAGCATCCAGCAGCTCGTCCGCCAGTTTGGCTGCCATGGCCTTGCCCTTTTTTCCGCGCGCAGCGGCTATGACCCATTTCATCCCCAGGGTGGTTCGGCGCGGTTCAACCACTTCCATCGGCACCTGATAGTTAGCGCCTCCGATGCGGCGGCCTTTGACCTCCACCATGGGCGACACGTTTTTTATAGCTTGTTCGAAAACCGGTTTGGGATCGCCCTTGCTCTTTTCAGCAATCAAATCAAAAGCCTTATAAACGATTTTTTGGGCAACTGTTTTTTTGCCCCGTTCCATCACATAGTTTATAAACTTGGCGATCTTAACGCTGTTGTATTTGTAGTCAGAAGTGGCTAAATGTTTTTTGTAAGTGCGGGCTTTGCGTGGCATATTTGTAATCTATCAACTATTAACTATCATCTATCAACTTTTCTTAGCTCCATACTTGCTTCTTCCCCTTTTCCGGCCCTCGACTCCAGACGTATCCAATTTGCCTCTGATAATGTGATACCGCACTCCCGGCAAATCTTTCACTCTGCCCCCGCGGATCATGACGACCGAATGCTCCTGCAGATTATGCCCGATGCCAGGAATATAAGCCGTCACTTCCATGCCGTTAGATAGCCTGACCCTGGCAATTTTTCTGATGGCTGAGTTCGGCTTTTTGGGCGTGGTGGTGGTGACTTTAATGCAAACCCCGCGCTTAAACGGGCTGCCCTTGGGAAAACTGTAAGGCCGGCCGTCCAGCAAATTAAAGCCGCGATCCAAAGCCGGGGTTTTGGATTTATAAACTGACTTGGTTCGTCCTTGTCTGACTAATTGATTTATAGTTGGCATAATTATTAGCAAATTAAAACGGCATCATCGCCGTTGTTGCAACTCAATAAACAACGCACTAAGTACGAAAAATGATAACAAGTTCCCAGAGCCTTGTCAAATCTTAAACTTTGCGTTATAGTAGTGTGTCGACTCAACAAGAGCCGCGATCTTGGCTCGAACGCCAAGATTACAAGCAGGAGGAGATCATGAGCGCTCTCATTTGGTTCGAACTCGTCCTACTCGTCATGGCCATTGCCATCGGAGCGCGAAACGCGCTGATCCGCAGGCTCAACAGTAACAAATCGGCCACAGCAGTGACAGCCATTACGATTGCGGCAATCACTGCCGCCGTGTTCTCGCCGCTCTACTACGAGTTCCCGGCGATCGGCGACAGCAGCGTCATGAGTTTTGAGAACGGCGTCGCCATCGAGCACCCATTCGGCACCTTCTGCTGGAATCGCTGTATCAACGTGCCGGACACGGTTTTGGTCAAAGCTGGCGTGACGTCTCTCACCTTCAACCCGAAGGTGAGGAAGATCAACTACGAGGTCAGTGTCGAGATCTTCTGGCCTGAGCGATTCTACCGGCACGAATCGCGGCAAAAGTTGTCTGCGTGGAGCTCTGAATGGCGTTTGCCTATTAGTAGTTGCAACAACGGACCATGGCAGGCGTACAAAATGGATGACGACTACCGCAAGTCCGATTGCGGCAGCGCCGAAGTCGCCAAGGTGGTGCTGAACCAACTATTCAAGTTCAACGCCGCCCATTCAGCCGAACTCGTAGGCTTCGACAATCCGCTCGACCCTGAACAGAACCGCCGGCTCGGCGAAATGCTGGAGGGAGCGATCGGACCTGCGCTGGCTGAAGAGGGCCTTCGGGTCACCTTCGAGCGGTTCACCGTCGAGTAGTGAGCCGCCGGCGTCAGGGGTGAGGATTTGCGCAAGCAACTCTCCACTCCTGCGCCATTTTTTATTTTCTGCACTAATTCCCTCCCCAAAAATTACCTTAAAAATTAGCTTTCCACTCCACTTGACAACTATTATACGATCGTGAACTTTTGTCATGCCCAATCGGTTACCTAAAAAATAATTAAACTTGAAAATGCTTACGTAACTGTTTATCTAAATCCATATCATCTACTTGAGCATATAGACAGAACCTATCCACTTGATAATGAGCCGAAACTAACCCCAGCTCTCTTCTACAATCGTATGGATAAACAAAAACACTCCTTTGGATATTATACATACCCAACTGCTTTAATTTTCTGCGTATCGAATCTCTAGCCGACCGATTCTCTTCCGGTATGTCAAAAATAAACAAATGCCATTTACCATTCCATTTCTTTTGTATTGCTAGTTGTAAGTGCTCTATCTCAACTGACTTCAGGTGCTTGCGTCCCTTACTAAGCAGTTTAAGCATAAAGCCAGTTTTCGTTTTAGTCAGCGCAACATAGCCCCGCTTCTGCAATCTTTTTGCTTCGCGATGAAAATCGCTTTTTCTGAAATAATACCGACTTGCGCCTACCGCCAGCGCATACAAGCCAAATGGAGACGTCAGCATTGCTGGGACAATATATGCGAACAAAAGTGCCGTCAAAATTTTATCAGCAATATCCTTTTTAACTGGCAAAGGCTTAACTTCTGCCTTAAATTTATTATTCTTCATGTGACAAGTATTGTACGATCGTGAACTCTGGTCAAAGATTACAAATTTCTCAGAAACTTAACGGTACATCTGTCCCCAAAAATAATTTGATCAAAAAATAAACCGGCGGGAGGAGGATATACTGGAGCAGGCCGGAAAATAAAAAAAGAATGATCAAAATAAACCCGAAGCGTTCCAAGGCCAACAAAGAGTACATCCAGTTGCGATCCAGGAAACCAAAAATACTGGCCAGGACTTTGGAGCCGTCCAGCGGCGGGATCGGAATTAAATTAAACACTCCGAGAACGATATTTAGAAGCACGGTCTGAAATAACAGCTTCTCCCCCATAGCCGAAAGCCCTGGGATGAATTTGAGAATTTGCGCAGCAATGAATGCCAAAACTATATTGGTCAGCGGCCCTGCCAATGCCACTAGCAACATGTCGCGGCGGATATTTCGCAGATTGCGGTAATCCACCGGCACGGGTTTGGCCGCGCCAAACACAAATTGGCCTGCGGTAGCCCAGTACAAAAAAACTGGCAGCAGGATTGAGCCAAACAAATCAATGTGCGGAATGGGATTAAGTGTCAGGCGGCCAGCGTAGCGCGCGGTCGGATCGCCCAATTTTTCCGCCGTCAAGCCATGCGCCACCTCGTGGAAAATGACGGAAAACAACAGGATGAAAATAAAGATGGCGATACTTACTGGATCCATAGCCTTGAATTAATTGCCTGAATGTGTTAACATCATAAAGCTTAATTAACTCTTTTACAATTATGCGCAGATGCAGAATTTGCGGCAAAGGCTATCTTTCGACGGTCAGACGATCGCATTCCATGCAAGCAACCAAAGTCAGGCTTTATCCGAATTTACAATGGATGAAGCTCTCTTCGGGACAGCGAATCAAGGCTTGCGTCAAGTGCATAAAAACCCAGCAACGAAAGATGGTGGCACTAGCCGCTTAAAACCCCTGGAACGAAATTCCGGGGATTTTATTTATTATCCTGAAACTTATAGTTAGGCTGACTCTTCATTAGGCTTAAGCATTCTTCTGCTTTGATCGGTTTGCTGAACAGATACCCCTGAACCAGATGGCATCGATGTTTTTTAAGAAATCCAAGTTGGTCTTTGGTCTCCACACCCTCGGCCACCACTATTTTCCGCAGACTGTGCGCCAAATCAATGATCGATTTGGCAATCGCGCAGTCTTGAGAATTTTGAGGAATTCCCTTTACAAACTCCTTGTCAATTTTGATCACGTCTATAGGAAAATGCTGGATATAAGTCATGGAAGAATAACCGGTGTTGAAATCGTCGATCGAAAAAGCAATCCCGATTTTTTTTAAATCCTTCATAGTCTGCAAAACCGTGTTGGCGCTGGTCAGCAACGCCCGCTCCGTGACTTCTAATTCCAAGTGCTTGGCAGACAAGCCGGATTGCTTCAGCAGCAAACCAACTTTTTCCGCCAAATTCCTATGGTGAAACTGGCGGGAAGAAAGATTGACCGCAATTCCTACACTCAATCCCTGCTTCTGCCAAGCGGCTGTTCTGGCTATGGCCTGCTCCAGGACAAAATCTCCGATTTCGTCAATCATCCCCGTGATTTCCGCCAGCTCGATAAACTCGCTAGCCGGCAGCAGTCCCAGAGTCGGGTGGTTCCAGCGCATCAAAGCTTCGTTCTTCACAATCCGTCCAGAAGCCAGATCAATTTGCGGTTCGAAATGAACTTCCAATTCTTGGTTTTGCAAAGCCGTGCGCAAAGCGTTTTCCAAACTAAGCTGGTGAAAAGTGGTGGTTCGCAGCGAAGCCGAATAAAATTGATAATTGTTTCGGCCTAAATCCTTGGCTTGCTGCACTGCGGTCTTGGCGGAAGCCAGCAGTCCCGAGGCATCCGAGCCGTCAGACGGAAACGAGCTAATGCCAATGCTGGCAGTGATATAAACTTCATGCTCATCCAAAGCAAAAGGTTTTTTGAGGCTTTCTAATATCATGGTCGCAGAAGTGATGGCCTGCTCGCCATTTTTTGTTTCCGGCAGAAAAACCAAAAATTCATCACTTTCCGAGCGGGCAAAAAAAGTGTTGGCCGTAAGCGCATTTTTAATTCTTTTGGCTGCCAGCTTCATTAAACGATCCCCCGCCTCGTACCCCAGGGAGTCGTTGAGGGTTTTAAACCGATCCAAATCTATCTTCAGGAGCGCATAAGCAGCACTGCTGGCTCCGGCTTGTTTGAGGACAAAATTTGCTTCTTCAAAAAAATAAAAGCGGTTGGGCAAGCCCGTGAGCGAATCGTGGTAAAATTGGTGGTAATTTTTTTTTATGATTTGCTGGCGCTCTTCGATTATCACAGCCATCAGAAGGCAAGTGACGGCAAACACAAACAGATAAACCAGCAACAGCATCAAATTGGTTTCCACAGAACCGTTTGACTGAAACGGCCCGCGGCCCACTACCGTGCCCCAAACCCCCAGCCAAGCAATGACAAAATTGGCGGTCGCAGCGCCAATCGACTTGAGCCGAAACGCGGCCCAGACTATGAACGGCAACACCAAATAAGCGTAGGGAGCGGCTAAACCCGTTGTCGGTCGCAAAAAAATAACACTTACTACCAGCACTAAAGAAGCAAAAAACAATCCGGCTTCCAAACTCCTTGACCGAATGTAAGCTAAATATTCTTTATTGGCCAAGACCAAAACCAAAGGGGTGAAAATCAGTAACCCGGCCACGTCGCCCATCCACCAAGTCAGCCAGACCTCGACAATATCTGGCCAAAGGATAATTTTTGAGACTGCCAAGTTGACTACGCCCAAAACCGAGCTGATCAAAGGACTGATAAACGCCCCGCCGACAGCCAAGGCAACGACATCGCGGATGCGGCCTAGGCTATTTCGAAAGCCTAGTTTTTCCTTAAGCAAATACGCTCCAAACAGCGCTGTGGCCGTATTGCTTGCGGCGATGCCAACCGCAGTTAAAATCGGCTCATTGGTAACTGCGTTCGCGGCAAAAGCTCCAATTAGAATTCCCGGCCAAAGTCTATAGCCAAAAATTAAAAGGCTAGCCAATGCGACACCAGTAGCCGGCCCGATAGCAGTGACTTGTTCGGTGGTGACCGCCAACGACAAACCGAATTTGGCTAAAAGAAAATAAATTCCAGCCAATCCCCCCATCTTAAGCCATAAAGCCGTTTGTTCTCCCTTTGTTTCCTTTTTGTCAGACAACAAAAAAGGGTGCAGGAACCGCAACCTCAACAAGAAAGGCAAGTTGTCCCATTTCACTCTCATACCGCTAATTTAATCATAATCAGATTTCACCATTTTGCTCTCCATAAAAAGTATTAAAAAACCTTGACTTTGTGATATTTTTTTGTATTTTTTGCACAAAATCCTAGCTTAGCCTCTGACGGCAAGCCCTTTGAATTCTTTCCACACAACCTTATCGTCCTTACCGATGCTTGGTCATCGCATCTTTCACCAAAATCCCTCGCGGGACTCTCTTGACCACCACTCGCTGATTTTTCTTCCAGCCCAAGGAACGGGCCAAGTTTGCCGGCAGCACGACCGAGAGCGAGCTTTTTCCCAGACGGATTAAATGATGGACGACTTTTTTTTGCTTTGATTTGGCCATGTATATACCTCTGCTATATCTATGCTTAGTCTACAACTATTTTATTTTCCTCACAATCCCCTTATTCGCATCCACCTCGACCAAATCGCCGTCTTTGAAAACTTTGGTTGCAAATTTGGTACCGATGACGCAGGGTTTTTTCAGTTCTCGTGCTACAATCGCGACATGCGAAGTAATTCCGCCGGTATCGGTAACAAAAGCATTGGCTCGATACATGGCCGGCAGCAAATCCGGGTTCGTGGTGATGGCCACCAGAATGTCGCCATGTTCAACTTTGGTCACATCCTTGACGCTGTTCACAATCTTCACCCGCCCTCTGGCTTTGCCCAAATACGCGGGCTGGCCGATAAGCTCAGTGGCGTCCTGCACATCTTGGGAGCGAATATATTTTTTATAAAAAGCCTTAACTTGGGATCGAGGCACAAACCGCGGCCGCTTATGCTGTTCTATAAACCAAAACATTCCTCGATAGCGCTTAAGAATGGCTTTTTTGTTTATTTTCTTGCCTCGCAGCAACGCCAGGATTTCCGGCCGTTCGGCATAATGGAACCAAATCAGAGGCACTCTGAATCTTCGGCCCAGCTCCGCGAACATTAAATCGCAAATAAAATGGAAATAATGCCGGACATCAATGCGGTAGCCTTTGAGATACGTGAACACCCGCGCTGATTCAAAAAGATATTTTTCCCGGCGAGTCAGTTGGAGTTTCTTCTCAATTTGCCTCTGTCGCGCATTGATCCGCTTGAAATAATTTCTGTGCGCCGCCAGCTCACTTTTGAGTTTGCGCTTGTCTTTGAGCAGTTTGGCGGCGCGGGCCAGAAAATCTTCTGGTTTGATTGCCGGGCCTTGATAGCCGTAGTTCAACCATTCGTATTTCTTTAAATGCCCGCGGAAAGCAGCGCTCCTTTTTAGCGTTTTTAAATCTTTGTGCTTGTGGACCAAACTCAGCAGATCGAGCTGCTCATGCCAAGGGATATTGGGCCTGTCCGGATTCATCAACAAGTTCAAGTGCTCCTGCCGCAAAGCATCGGTTAAATTTCGTTTTTTCAAAATATCATTGAGTTCAATCGACAAATACGAATGGTAATAATCGGAAACCACCGGCACCAGCCCGACGCCGTTTAAGTCCACAAAATCCTGCCACAACTGTTTGAACCAAGCGATAAATTCTTCGGTTTTCACTCCGCGCAAATCGCGGCTGTCGATCTCTTGATAGAGGCCGTAAATTCGGTCGCCCAAAAATTGATGCTCCACAATGAGTTGACTGAGGGAGACTTGCTGCTTGCGAAGCTTTCGCATCAGGAAGCGGCCAAGCCTCAACCAGCTTGGGACTTCAATCGCCGAAAGGCCGTGGTCTTTTACCAGGTGCGCGGTCTGAGATTGCGGGCCAGAAGGCAAATATTTCTTCATGAGCTTGGAAAGAAAAAAGCCGTGGATGATGATCTGCCAGCAGTAAAAATTGACATTGGTTTCTTCGTTGAAAACTTCGAGCGATTTGGGCTTCATCCCGTTAGAAATAATTATTAATTAAAAAAACTATTGATTT
>JACQJI010000024.1 GCA_016198045.1 Candidatus Doudnabacteria bacterium | reverse complement strand
GTAGTTCAATGGATAGAACTGTGGACTTCTAAGCCACTAATGGGGGTTCGATTCCCTCCAGAGGCACCAGGGAGGGCGGCAAAAAATTAAAAATATGGATTATAAGCTTCTCAAAATCGCGGTTATAAATTCGTTACTTGTTTTGGTTTACGTAACTGTTGTTACTACGATCATGCAAGTTATAGAGAATCGAGCCAATCCTGAAGATAACTTCTTTGGCCCGGTGGCGTTCCTGATGCTGTTCGTGCTTTCCGCGGCTGTGGTTGGGAGCCTAATATTCGTCCGGCCGGCCATGATATATCTTTCCGGCGGCAAAAAAGAAGGCGTTCAATTGCTGGCTTACACGATTGCTTGTTTGCTAGTTCTGACTATAATTGTATTAATCTTAATTGCAGTATTATGAATGAAGAAGGCAAAGATTTAAGCCAAGAGGCTAAGCTTGCGCAGCTGGATAAAATAATTGCTGCTGTCAAAGATGAAGTTTTTGATCACCCGGCTCGATTTGACGCTTTGATGGAATTTGTTGCGGCTTTCAAAAAAGCTCACCCTGAACACGAAAAGTATCATTTGTTTCATTTATTGGCTGGTAGCAGTCGTCGAGAAGATAGAGAAACCATATTTGACCTGCCAGATCACACTTTGGAAAATTTCATCCGCTCGCTGGAACAGATGGAACGCAAGTAATCATGGTGCCTGTAGTTCAATGGTAGAACGCCAGCCTGTGGCGCTGGTCACGTGGGTCCGATTCCCATCAGGCACCCCAGAAAAATGCCGACTCAAATTATTAAAGACTTCATAACACTGGCTGACCTGAAAAAGTTAGCAGAAGAACGCTTTGGCGACATGATCAAAACTGTGGTTGATATTGAGGAAAAAATCATGGCCGTTGGCGGCGACTTGCATTCTGATCAGGAAGCTCTACTTTTGACCCAAGGATCAAAACAAGAAAATTTATGGGGAATCAACATCTATATTGATCAACCCAGGGAAAACTGGGTTGAATTTGACTCAATGATAAATCTACGTCCAAGCCAGGGCAATAAATCGCGTAGCATAGAAAATGAAGAACTGCGAAAAAAAATCACCGAGATCGTTAATAGCCTTATAAAATAATGCTTCATAAAGACTTAGCCGATGGTCGATGGTTTACCATGACCATCGCCGAACAATTAGGAAACGTAGGTAGTGAATACAGCCGCATCATTTCGAGCCGAAAACGAAAGGACAACGATAGATTTAACTCAGCGCTTGAAAGATATTTGGAGCTGTTAGATTTGACAATTAGCGATCCGCGCTGGGATTTTTACCGCAAGCGGGAGCTGCTCCGCTTACGAGAGCATAGCTGTGAAGACTTTCCCGAAGATTTGCAAAAGTATTTTGATCGGTTTGCATTATTAGCCAGAAAACATAAAAATATCGATAGATAAAATTATGTCATCGCCAATCCGCCTTTCGGCTAAAAAGTTTGATATTTTCGATCTAATTGCTTTATTGTAAGTATCCTATTATACTAATATACCTTTAGGCTTTCGGGACTTTGAACACTAGCAACTAGCGTTCAGAGTTTCGGAAGTTATGGTAAGTTCTCCACCAACTCGTGTTCGCGAGGAGGGTTTATATGAACCGCTTGATCGGCGCACTGGTGTTGGATTTGGCGGCGTTCGTCTGGGTGATGTTTGTGCTCATTTCCATGCTCGCGGCTCGGCCGTTCAGCGACCCGGTCAGCATGTGGTTGATCAGCATGGGATTAACCTCACAGCCGGCAATCTTCCTAGCCGAGCTGGCAGTCCCTATGGTGCTAGTCGGGATTGGCATACTGGTGGGGTATCCGCCTCGGGCCCGACCGCTGCCGGACCCAACGCACTACACCGAGCGGGACTTCGATCACTGACAGTGCGACAGAAGAAATGGGGCAGGTATTGATAAATCATCTCAAATCATCCTGCCCCAGCGTCGATTTCTGCATGGCATGGTTGCGTAAAATTCCAATATACGCTATACTAAATGATATTTATGTTTGAGAAGTAGTCGAGCTTAATATTAATATCTTAACTAGTAATCACTGAACAATAATCTATGAATGGTGTAATCAAGAAAAAGACCGACAAAGGTTTTGGATTCATAACCGTTGAAGGTCAGGAAAAAGATTTATTCTTTCATGGCAACTCCCTCGTTGATATGACATTCGACGAGCTCAAGGAAGGCGATCAAGTCACCTTCGATGTCGAAGAGTCGCCAAAGGGCAAGAACGCGGTCAACGTAAAGCGCGCTTAAATCTTTTCAACAAAAAACCGCCTTCCTGGCGGTTTTTAAAAGACAAACGTGGATTTTATCCTTTCTAACAAACCAGTACTGGTCGGTTTGCACCTCGGCTTTGCCATTCTCGGCATTGATCTTTTGCTTTGGCTTTTGGGGGAACTAATCGCTTCCTCAACCGCGCAAAAAAGAATGCGCGCGGTTTCATTTGGCGCCTTCGTAGCTTTTATACTCACCTGGGTTGCAGGCGGCTACTATTATGTCAAATATTATGGGCCGCTGGTTAAGCCGATCATTCAAAAAAGCGCAGCACCCTGGGCGCACGGTGTGGCCATGGAAGCCAAGGAGCACATCTTTTTGTTTTTGGTCCCAGTAGCATTCACTATTTTTATGCTGACTTATCTTAATTCCAAAAATAACAAAAATTACAAAATTTTGGTGGCACTTACGGCAGGCACCGCTCTTTTCTTGGGCTTGCTCGGATATATCATTTCCGCCGCCGCCAGGTGGGCATAATCTTCCATGAAGACTTTAAAATCAATCAATGCATCTGTGACCGCCTCGCTTTACAGCGTGTGGTTTGTAGTCGTAATTACAATGGCGGCTGAGTTTTCTCCTGGCCTAAAAAATTGGCTCAAAAGCCTGACCGGGCACCATTGGGTCAGCAAAAGCTGGCTGACGATCGCCGTGTTTATTCTCATGTTTTGCGTTTATTATTTTATGTCGGGCGATGCCAGTGAAAACAAAATTCAAAAACGGCTGATGCGTTTGAATGTCAGCATCATCCTTGGTGTCTTGCTGATCCTGGGATTTTACCTCTGGCATTATTAACTAGTTGCCTGCACCTTTGTTTTATAATATAATGACTAGCATGAAAATTGCACTAAAGAAAATTTGGGTTGCCGTGCCACGGAAACAACAAGTAACTAGGCTCTTTTCGGGCGGTTTCATGGCTGTTAGGCAATAATCTCCTGCCGGTCATGACCGCCATTCGGCGGTTTTTTAGTTTATGGACAACATTTTTTTGGAAATCTTCATTGTTTTACTGCTGACGTTGCTCAACGGCTTTTTCGCCTGCAGCGAAATTGCTCTAATTTCGGTCAGAAAAACCAGGATCGCCAGTCTGGCAAAACAGGGCAACAGGCGAGCCAATATCATTCTGCAACTCCACAAGAACCCGGAAAGTCTGTTTGCGACCATGCAGATCGGGATTTCTCTGATCACCATTGTCGCATCGGCCTTTGCCGGAGCCAGCATCGCGGAAGATCTTTCTAAATATATAGGAAAACTAGACGGACCGTTTATTGAACGCAATTCATATCCCATCAGTTTTGCCTTAATCGTAATCCTGGTCTCATACTTTAACCTGATCATCGGCGAACTGGTGCCTAAATCGCTGGGGCTTAGATACGCCGAAACTTTTTCTCTATTCGCCGCATATCCGATTTGGTGGCTATCCAAGGCGAGTTACTGGCTAATCAAACTGCTAAGTTTCTCCTCCAACCTCATCCTCAAACTGTTCAAGGATTCCACGACTTTTACCGAGTCAAGACTTTCGGAAGAAGAAATCAGAACCCTCATCTCTGAAAGTCGGCAGGCGGGGGTAATCGCGCCGGAGGAACATTACATGCTCGAAAATGTTTTTGAATTTTCAGACCTGACTGTCGGACAGATCATGACTCCCCGTATCCAAATCGTGGCCTTTAACATTGAACAGGACGCCGATCAAATCATCCGGCAAGCGGTCAATTCCGATTACTCACGCGTGCCAATTTACCAGGACACGCTCAACAACGTTATCGGCATTCTCTATACCAAAAAATTGCTCGACAGTCTGGGTAAGAATTCCAAAAAACGGGTTCAGGATTTCCTGACCCCGCCCTACTTCGTGCCGAATTCCATGAAGATAAGCGAAGTGCTGCGCCGGCTGCAGCGGAAAAAAGTTCCACATGGCCATGGTTACAAACGAACACGGCGAAATCGAGGGTTTGGTGACCATGGAAGACATTCTAGAGGAGATCGTCGGCGATATTTCCGATGAAACCGATGAAGCCAGTAATATCGTCATAGAACAACAAGACGGCCACTTTTTGGTCTTGGGTGAGGTTTCAGTCATGGACTTCAACCGCCATTTCAAATCAGAACTGCCAGAAAACAAGGAGTTCACCACTCTTTCGGGATTTATTCTGCATAAACTGGGACGCTTCCCCAAGGAAGGCGATACCGTGCTTCACGAAGATTTGGAATTCACGGTCAAAGAAAAAACCATGCGCACCGTAAAAACCATACTGATCAAAAAAAGAGGGCTCAGTCTCTAGGCTTGTGGATAAACCTCATTTGACGGCGGTTTTTGATTTGTTAAAATAATTTTATAATTCGATATTAGAATTAAAAAAAACACCCTCAGGCGTTTTTTTATTTTTTAAAAATTAAGTTCTTAGGAGGAGAAAGACCCGTCTCGACTCGGCGTCGAGCCGAGGCGGACAAACAAAGATAATATGTATCAACGCATCATGGCCGAATACATCTGGATGGACGGTCAACGGCCAACCGCCAAATTGAGGTCAAAAACCAAAATTATTGCAGGCTCTGTCCGGAGGCTGGAAGATATTCCCAACTGGGGATTCGACGGCTCCTCCACCGAACAGGCTGAAGGCCATTCCAGCGATTGCATGCTTAAACCAGTCTATTACATTCCTGATCCGGTGAGAAAAGGAGACAATATTTTGGTTATGTGCGAAGTGCTCAATCCTGACGGCACACCCCACGTTTCGAACACCCGCCACATTTTAGCCAAACTCGTGGAAAAATACAAAGCAGCAGAACCGTTGTTTGGCATCGAACAGGAATATACCTTGTACCGCAAGGATTGGCCGCTTGGCTGGCCGGAGAAAGGTTTCCCCCACCCCCCAAGGTCGCTACTACTGCGGGGTTGGTTACGACGAAGTTCACGGCCGCAATCTTGTTGACGCCCACATGAAAGCCTGCCTAGAAGCGGGCCTAACAATTTCCGGGATTAATGCGGAAGTTATGCCGGCACAGTGGGAATTTCAGGTGGGAACCTTGCCGCCTCTGGAAGTATCCGACCAGCTCTGGCTTGCCCGCTGGCTGCTTTATCGAATCGGTGAAGATTTCAACGCATACGCCAAGCTTGACCCCAAACCGATGAGTGGCGACTGGAATGGCGCCGGCGGCCATACCAATTTCTCGATTCGGCAAATGCGCGAAACCGGAGGTATGGATTTAGTCAAATCAACCTGCGAAAAATTGGGTAAATTCCACAAACAACATATCCGAGTGTACGGCGCAGACAATGACAAGCGGCTAACCGGCAAGCACGAAACCTGCAGCATTTACAATTTCCGCTATGCAGTTTCCGACCGCGGCGCTTCCATCCGGATCCCTATGGAAACCGCGAACAAAGGCTATGGGTATCTGGAAGACCGCAGGCCGGCAGCCAACTTGGATCCATATCAAATCTGCACCGCTCTGATTGAAACCACTTGCGGCGAAGGTTTTGATCCTGACCGATACGGTTGGAGCAACTTCGAGTTTCCGGAAACGAAAACCGACGTTCTGGAAAAAATGTTCAAGATCTAATCAGAAGCAAAAAATCGCCCTTTGGGCGATTTTTTGTAACATTAGTGTCGAAAAACACGCGTTCCGGTAAATACCATGGCCAGCCCGCGTTCGGTGGCCGCTTTTATTACTTCCTTGTCCTGAATTGAGCCGCCTGGTTGAATAATGGCAGCAACTCCGGCATCTGCCAGCAGGTCAACGCTGTCGCGGAACGGGAAAAACGCGTCAGAAGCCGCGACACCGCCTTTCACCTTTACCCCGGCTTTTTTTAAAGCAATTTCCAAGGAATCCACACGCGACGTCTGGCCGGCGCCCACGCCGACTGTTACGCCGTTTTTGACCAGGACAATGGCATTGGATTTGACGTGCCGGCAAAGTTTAAAGGCGAAAATCAAATCTTTCATTTCATTCTGACTCGGCTTTTTCTTGGTGACAAAACTAAAATCCTTCTCTGATATCAGCTTGCGGTCCAGATCCTGCTCAAGCATCCCTCCAATAATTTTCCTATAATCTTTCCCAACTGAAGCTTTAACGATCGGCCCGGTTTTGATCAGGCGGATGTTTTTCTTTTGTTCCAAAATCTTAAGGGAACCAGGCTCGAAATCCGGGGCAATGACAATCTCGGCAAAAACTTTGTTGACATATTCAGCAATCTTTTTGGTTGCCGCCCGGTTCAAGACGATAATGCCGCCAAATGCGGACTTGCTATCTGCCTCGTAAGCGGCAAGAAAAGCGCCATCAATGTCTTTGGAAACCGCACAGCCGCAAGGATTAGTGTGCTTAATTACTGCCGCGGCCGGCTGCTCAAATTCTTTGATGAGGTTAAGCGCGGCGTCAGCATCCACAATATTGTTAAAAGACAACTCTTTGCCGTGCAAAACTTGAGAATTGATCACTGCGGTTTCTGGGATTTCCTGCTCCTTATACAATGCCGCTTGTTGGTGAGGGTTTTCCCCATAGCGCAAGTCTGTAACTTTCTCGAAAGTCAAAACCAAATTCTTATGTGCGGAAAAATAGCTGGCAATCTGCTGATCATACCCCGATATAACTGCAAAAATTTTGACCGCCAATGATTTTCTGGTTTCCAAGTCAACCTCGCCGGTCTTCAATTTAGCTATTACCAATCCATAATCATTGGGATCAATAATACCCAAAACATGGGAAAAATTTTTGGCAGCCGCACGCAACATAGCCGGCCCGCCAATGTCGATGTTATGGATAGCGTCTTGTTCGGTCGCACCTGGTCTTTCGATGATCTGTTTGAACGGGTACAAATTGACTACCACCATGTCGATCAACTCAATCCCATTGGCTTTGGCTTGCTCCAAATGCCGAGGGTCGGATCGATCCGCCAATATCCCGCCATGGATTTTGGGATGCAGGGTCTTGACCCGGCCATCCATGATTTCGGGAAACCCGGTGACATCTTCAACTTTGGTCACTTTAAGGCCATTGTCAGTCAAGAATTTAAATGTGCCTCCAGATGCAACGAGTTCCCAGCCTAAAACTGTCAGCTCTTTGGCAAACTCAAGCAGGCCGGTTTTATCGTAAACGCTGATTAGTGCTTTCGGCATAAATATTTATCGCATTTGCGAGGAGTCCCGCCGACGGCGGGACGACGAAGCAATCTAATAAATAGACTGCTTCGCTAATCGCTCGCAGATGCGCGATTCTTATTAGCGTACTCCCTCAATGTTTTAATTATAATCTCTTGCTCCTTGGCTTGCACTTTGGACTTTAAGCTTTCCACAGTTTCTCCTTGATCGATTTTAACTTTCGCTTGCATGATTATTTCCCCGGTATCTACTCCCTCCTCAACAAAATGCAAGGTGCAGCCAGTTTCCGTCTCTTTATTCTCCAAAACTTTTCGATGCACGTCATAATCCATTCCAGCCGGATATTTAGGCAACAGCGATGGATGGATGTTCATGATCTTGTTCGGATAAGCGGCAACCAGCACCGGACTGATTATTTTCATGTAGCCTATCAAAAGGATAAGGTCAATGTTTTGTTCACGACAAATTTTTAAACATTCTCCGTCATATTCTTCCCGTGTCTTTCCCATGGGATCTAAAAATAAGGCCTGGATTCCAGCACTACGCGCCCTTTCCAAAGCATAAGCGTCCTTTTTGTTGGACAAGACAAATTTGAGATTGACGTTGGAAAGACCGCCGGCTTTTATTTCGTCAATGATTGCCTGAAGATCCGTGCCTTTGGTTGATGCGAACACCGCTAGGTTGATCATGGGTGTAGAGGGTTCGGATCCCTCCCCCTTGATGGGGGAGGTTAGGTGGGGGTGGCTTAAGGCTTAAGCATCACCCCTCCCTTAGTCCCTCCCCATTCAGGGGAGGGAAATCCTAACGCTTAAATATTCCTAATACTCTTGATATGCTCAACGCGCTTTTCTAGCAATGCTTTCGTCCCAATGTCTGACCGGTGTGCCACCCGGCCTTTTATCTTATCTATCTCCTGTTCCGTGATTGCCTCTGCTTCATAAATCGTCGAGGCTTTGGCCAAAACCGCTACTGCCCGCGAACTGGTCATATATACGCCGTCCGGCTTTTCATCAACCGAAGCGTAATAGATCTCAACCTTACTCTGATCCACTCCTGACGCGTCTATTTTTTTACCTTTCAAAGGATTGTCCGGATAGCCTTCTGGCACCACGTATTTACACACAGTGGCCAAGGGTTCAAAACTAGCCTTAAAGCTACCAAGCTTTTCATCTATTACCGCTTGGCAAAACTCGGCAAAATCCGACTTCAAAACTCCCAAGACATTCATGGCTTCGGGATCGCCAAACCGGGCATTGTATTCGATAAGTTTCACGCCGTCTTTGACCGCGATAAATCCTCCGTACAAAACTCCCTTATATTTCAAGTCTGTTTCTTCAAACAATGCTTGCACTACGGCCTCATTGACGCTGCGGGCTACTTCAACGTCTGATTCTTTCAAAAACGGCAGGCTAAAATTTGCGTCAGAATAAGACCCCATGCCTCCGGTATTGGGGCCCCTGTCTCCTTCGAAAGCACGTTTGTGATCTTGCACAGCGGGTAGATGTACAAAACTTGTTCCATCCGTAATAGTCATCAAGCTAAATTCTTCGCCTACCAGTTTTTCTTCGAGCAAAACTTTGCCGTCATGGCGCAAAACTTCCGAAACTTTCTGCAATCCTTCTGCTTGGGTTTGAAAATGATCTCCTTGTACCAAAACTCCTTTGCCGCGGGTGTAACCGTCGGGTTTGATGACAAACTCCGAAGCCAATTCACCCAACCAGTTTTTCGCATCCTCAAGGTTACTAACCGACTTATGTTTAGGATAAGCCTGGATTTTGTGCTTGACCAAAAGATTGCGGGCAAAAGATTTGCTGCCTTCTATTTGCGCAAGAGTTTTGCTTGGGCCAAAAGAGGGAACACCGGCAGCCATCAAAGCATCAACTACTCCGTTGCCTAAAGGCTCATCAGGGCCGATGACGGCAAAATCAATTTTTTCTTTTTGCGCGAATGTAGTAATCTCTTTATTGTTCATCAAGTCACCGACTTGATAGCTTTGAGATAATTTTTTTATGCCCGGATTTGCCGCCGATGCAAAAATGCAAAGAGTGATGTCTTTGCTTGCTGCCAGTTTGGAAGCAATTATATGCTCCCTGGCTCCGTTGCCGACTAATAAAATTTTAGGCATAATTCCCTATCGGATTACGCTAGACGGTATCGATGCCCGTATCGGTTGACGTATAACGTAATACGTACTCCGTTACGGGCTTCGACAACGTAAACCGTATTACGCTAAGTATGTGCTCTTCTGTTCCTTGCGAAACCCTTCTACTCCCACTAAAACTTTTTCATCCACATCGCCAGTGGGATAGTCGCCGTCAAAGTAAGCCGTGTGCATGCGCTTAAACTTGAGATTTCCTTCGCGCATCACCGCTTCGATCAAGTCCGCCAGGTCCTGATAAATCAGGACGTCAGCCCCGATAAATTCGCGAATTTGCTCCTCTGTCCGGTTATAAGCCACATACTCCTCTCTAGTCGGCAAATCGATGCCATACAAATCTGGCCAGCGTAAAGCCGGGGAAGCAGAGGCAAAATAAATCGCCTTAGCGCCGTGTTCGCGCAGCAACTTCACGATATGCCGCGAGACATTTCCCCGCACAATGCTATCGTCAATTACCAAGACATTCTGCCCGCGCACCTCCTGGTCGATCACCGAAAGCTTGCGGTGGTTGGCTTGCTGTCTAATTTCCTGTCCTGGCATTATAAACGTTCGACCAATAAACATATTTTTGACCAAAGCTTGCGAATACTTCGCCCCCAAGGTATAAGCCGCGCTCAACGCTGCGGTGCTGGCCGAGTCGGGTGCTGGGATAACCGCATCAATCGGTAAGTTTGGGTAAATTCGTTTTATTTTTTTGGCCAGGTTTTCCCCCATCCGCTGCCGGGCGCGGTAAACATTGACGCCATTTAAAGTCGCATCCGGCCGGGCGAAATAAACGTATTCAAAAATGCACGGCCGAAATTCTTTCTGCAAAATAATTTTGCTTTTGACTTGTCCATTCAGTCCCACAAACACCAGTTCTCCCGGCTCCAAATCTCTCTTGAGTTTAAACTTAAGCTGGCCAAACATGCTGTCTTCTGAGGCAAAAATATGATCCATGCCGTTGCGCGTTCCCCAGACCAACGGCCTCACGCCATGCGGATCGCGAAACGCCATCAGTCCTTGGTTCGCGACCAAAGCCACAACTGAGTATCCGCCTTTGGCTTTCTGATAGATACTTTTTACGGCATTGCACAGATAGTCAAAAAAACTTGCCGAACTTCGCGCAGAAAGATCCAATCCCATAATATGCAACATTATAGCTGCGTCATTATTACTATTGATACTGTATTCTTGTTTATCAAGAATGTCGTGCTTCAAATCCAACGCGTTAAATATGTTGCCGTTGTGAGCTAGCGCCAGACCGGGACCGGTCTTAAACAGATCAGTTCCAAACAAGAAAGGCTGGGCGTCTTCCAGCTGGATTCCGCCTGCGGTGGGATAACGCACGTGGCCAATGCCCATTCGCCCTTTCAGGCTTTCTATGTCCTGCTGGCCAAACACTTCCCGGACCATACCCAAGCCTTTTTTGGAGTGGAAACTTTGGCTGAAAGTAGCCATGCCCGCCGCGTCCTGGCCGCGGTGCTGAAGCGCAATCAAACCGTCGTAAATCTCCGTGGCGACGTCGTGATTTTTATTAATTATTCCGGCTATTCCACACATCCCAGTATATCAACTTTCGGAAGACGCAAGCGCCGTCTCACGCTTGTATTCTTTTAATCTTAATCCCAGGAATCGACGCCCCTGGGTTGTTTTCAAATAATCTTCACGGCGTCTTGCGTCTTGCTGATTAGTGCAGCCTTCAAAATAAATCAGTTTAAACGGCAATCTAAATTTTGTCGCAAAACTTAGTCCTTTTTCGTGTTCTTCTACCCGTTTTTTTAAACGACCAGTGTAGCCTATATATCTATCCCCGTCTTTTAGGCTTTCTAAAACATAAACGTAGAAGAACACGCCGAAAGTTGTATTACTGGGCATAATTACTTTAAGAATTCTGTCACTAATTTACTTGCGAGTCCGGTGTAGTTTTGCGGCGTCAAACCAAGCAACAGCTTTTTGTCTTCCTCTTTGATCTTCAAGCCTCTGATAAAACTGTGCAGCGCTTCTCTGGTTACTGTATGTCCGCGGGTCAGTTGCTTTAGTTTTTCATAAGGCTTGTGGTACCCTATTTTTCGCAGAAAGACTTGGATTGGTTCAGCCAGCACTTCCCAATGTTGGTTTAGTTCCTGTTCGCAGTATTGCTTGTTGACTTGCAGTCTCGATAATCCCTTAAGCGTATTTTTCAGAGCCAGCAAAGCGTAGGCCAGGGCCACTCCTTGGTTTCTTAGCACTGTGCTGTCCGAAAGATCGCGCTGCATGCGCGAAAGTGGCAATTTGTCGGCTAAAAAAACCAAAAGGCTGTTGCTGATCCCGACATTGCCTTCGCTGTTTTCAAACTTAATCGGATTGACTTTGTGCGGCATGGTGGACGAACCGACTGCGGCCGCCAATTTTTTTAGGCCAAAGACGCCGCGGCTGATGTACAGCCAAAGATCGATGTCCAAATCTTTAATGATGTTATTGATCCTCACAATCGTCTGGTAAACTTCGGCCAGCTTGTCGTGAGGCTCGATCTGGGTGGTTAAAGGATTAAACTCAAAACCGAATTGCTGAACGAAATTTCTGCTAAACTTGACCCAATCGACATTTCGGTAAGCAATGACATGGGCATTCCAGTTGCCAGTGGCCCCGGAAAATTTGGCGGTTAATCTAACGCTTGATAGCGCTTGCAGGGCAGTCTTGAGGCGGAAATAAAAAACCGCCAGTTCTTTGCCAACGGTAGTCGGGGTGGCCGGCTGGCCATGCGTTCGGCCAAGTAGAGCGATATCTTTGTTCTCCACGGCCAATTTTTTCAATTGACTTAGCAATTTCTCAACAGCCTTGCCATAAATTTTTACTCCTTCTCTCAGCTGCAAGCTGTAAGCTAAATTATTAACGTCTTCACTGGTAAGGGCGAAATGGTAAAACTCAGACTCCGCTTGCAACCCAATTTTTTTCAACCGTTGCTTGACGAAATACTCCAAAGCTTTGATGTCATGATCCGTAGTTTTTTCTATTTTCTTGACTTCTTCTGCGTCCTTGGGAGAAAAATTTTTGTAAATGCTGCGCAATTTTTTTACTTGAACAGCGGTAAACTTGCGCAACTCCGGGAGTTGGGCTTTCAAACTTAGGGCGATAAGATATTCGATCTCAACTTCCAGCCTTTTGGCCATCAATCTTTCTTCGCTGAAAATCAGAGCTAGTTCTGTTATCTCTGCTTTGTACCGTCCTTCTAAAGGTGAAATAGAATTCAACGTCATTGGGAATTTCCTAGATATTTTTTGTATCCATGTTTGGAAAGTTTTTCGCCTTTGGATTTATTGTCGCTCTCCAGCTTAATTTTGTATGCCAGCAATTTGGTCCGCAAATTTTCATCAGAAGTCGCAACAATCTCAACCGCCAGCAGCCCCGCGTTTTTCGCGGCATTGATGCCCACCACCGCCACCGGCACGCCCGGCGGCATATTGACCGTAGCGAGCAGAGAATCGAGTCCGTTTAAAGCTTTTGTTTTTATCGGCACCGCAACCACCGGGAGCGGGCTTAGTGAGGCAACGACGCCAGCGAGGTGAAATGCCCCGCCCGCCCCGGCAATAATGACTTTGACTCCGGCAGTGTTCCAGCGGCTGACATGCTCATGTACTAGATTGGGCGCGCGGTGAGCTGACGCCACAGTCATTTCGTAGCTGACGCCAAATTCCTCTAAAACCTTGGCGGCTTCGGACATGACTTCCAAATCCGAATCCGAACCCATAATGATTGCCACTTGCGAACTATTCATAAAGGCATTATACCAATAATTGGGCTTTGGTTAAATTCTTTCTTAACCGCTCCTTAATAGGCATTGAGTCGATCCGAAATTCCTGCCCAGTAATCATTTCATAAAGCATAATATAGCGGTGTGATAACTCTGCGACCAATTCTTTGGGTGCTTCCGGCAGAACCTTGTCTTTGTATGGATCGCAATGCTCGGCAAACCAAAGCCTCAAAAATTCCTTATCGATATTTTCCGGCTCTTTTCCTTCTCTGATCCGTTGCTCGAAACTATCCGCCAGCCAATAACGGGACGAGTCAGGAGTGTGGATTTCATCCACCAATATAATCTCGCCCTCAGCCGTTTTGCCAAACTCGTACTTAGTATCGACCAAGATCAAATTGTTTTTGGCGGCTTCTCTCTGCCCGAAGGCAAAAAGCTTGAGCGAGGCGTCAGCAATTTTGTCCCAGTCCTTTTGGGTGGCAAATCCTTCGCTGACAATTTGTTCGGCGGTCAGGTTGCGGTCGTGCTGTTCATGTTTGGTCGATGGGGTCAAAATCGTCCTTTCCAGTTTGGTGTTTTTTTTCAACCCATGGGGCAAAGTAAGCCCGCCGAATTCGCGCTGGCCCTTCTGGTAATTGACCCAAACGGAAGTTGAAGTCGTGCCAGTCAGAAACGCTCTAGGAACCACTTCAAACGGAAAAATTTCGCACTTCCGAGCCACTAAAACGTTTGGGTCAGGAACGGAGATAACGTGGTTGGGTACGATGTCTGAAGTTTTTTTAAACCACCACTCACTGACCTGATTTAAAACCTGGCCTTTGAATGGTATTGCCGCAAGAATCCGGTCAAAAGCGCTTTGGCGATCTGTGGTGATTAAAACTATTTTATCCTTGGAAAAATAAGTATCGCGAACCTTACCCACTTTTTTCTCACCCAATCCCGGGAAATCGGTTTCCGTCAGGACGTTATTGATATTTTGTAAAATAAATTCTTTAGGTACTGGCATCAAAATAAGTATCCGGTTTGCGAATACGGGTTAAATAATATATTACTCTGCAAAATTTTATCCCAATCTGCATCGCTGGCATTGATCTGCCAAACAACGCCGCGTTTAACGGAATTGATTTCGTTAATCCCCAGACGATGGTTAATCACCGCCAATTTACCCTGGCCAATAAAATCCTCATTATCGCGGACCAGAATCGTTTTGGTGTTATCAAATAACCTAGAACGGTCCAAGTACGCAGTTTCCTTATTGGTATTCAGAATCTCACCCGAAGCAATAAGCTCCCTGCTCAATTTTTCAAAATTTCTCCGGTCATCGATTCCTAACTCCCAATGAGTGAACCGTTTGACCTTTAAGCCGCGAAGTCCAGACTGCTCCAAGGTGGTTTGCAGGCTTTCCGCTTCGTTGTCAGTGATAATCAGGTCAACCAGCATTTCAAAGGAGTTATTACCCGCCGCAAATTTTTCCAGGTTTTGTTTTTGAGGTTGGAAGCTTAGGTTTGGGCCTGGTTTCAAAGTAAATTTTCCTTCCAAATACCCTTTGAGGGATTCAAAAATTACTTGGCCATCCTTGGTTCTTTCCGGATGCGGCATCAAGGCCAAAACATTGCCCTCTGGATTTGACACTCCTGCTAAGTTATAAACCGCGCCATTGGGATTGACTAGATAGCGAAAAACCGTTTGACCGTTGGCGATTAGCTGATCAAGGAGATTTTGGGGGATCACAAACCTACCTTCGCCATGAGCGATGGGTAATCGTATTTCGTGGCCTTTGGGAAAATTGTTAAATACAGTTCGTCCGGGCTCTGACTCGTTCCTAATACTGACCCAGATATTCAGATACCCTCTATTATTTGCCGCAAGACTCGCCCCCAAACGGTTTTGATCTAGGCCTGGAATCAAGCCGGCTTCCACCAAAATCTGCGCCCCGTTACAAATGCCCAAGACCGGCTTGCCTTTGGCTGCCTCAAGTTTTATGGCATCCATAATTGGGTCTCTGGCCGCTATCGCGCCGGACCGGATGCGGTCCTCATAAGAAAAACCGCCGGGAATATAAAAAGCGTCGTAATTCTTAAGCTCTGAAGCGTCTTGGTTCCACCGGAAAAATTCTGCGGCAAGCCCGGCCGAGCGCAATGCCCGCCGCCCTTCGTATTCGCAATTTATTCCCGGAAATTGTATAACCGCGATTTTTTTCATGTAAGACATTCTTGTGCAACGCAATGCTGAATTTAATTCAGCATCTCAGGCTGAGACCCTGAATCAAGTTCAGGGTTGCGAGATATATACTTACGATAAGATTACTTCTTTGTTACCCCTTACTACCTTTCCTATCTCAAAAACCTTCTCACCTAGAAATTCTAGCAATGTTTTAATCTTCTGACCTTCATTTGGGCTCACCACCAAAATCATGCCAATTCCCATGTTAAACACTCGGTACATTTCATTTTCATCGATGTCGCCGAGCGACTGAATCTTTTTAAAAATCGGCAAAATTTCCCAGGAATCTTTCCGGATTTCCAATGCCATACCTTCCGGCAAAATCCGCGGCGGGTTTTCAATCAATCCGCCACCAGTGATATGGGCTATTCCTTTGATCTGGTGTTGCTCCAAAACTTTCAGGATGTTTTTTGAATAATTCTTATGGGGCTTCAAAGCTTCTTCCCCCAAATCGCCTTTCAAATCTTCATCAGAAAATATTTTCCGGACCAAACTAAAACCATTCGTATGCAGTCCGGATGATTGGAGTCCCAAAGCAATGTCCCCGACTTTTATGTCTTTGCCGGTTATAATTTCATCTTTTTCCACAATTCCTGTGATGCAGCCGGCAATGTCGCGCTCATTCGGCGCGTACACTGTGGACATTTCCGCGGTCTCGCCGCCAATCAGGCTGACTCCCGCTTCTTTGCAAGCCTTAACCATTCCGGAAACAATCTCTTCGATAATCTTCGGCTCTGTTTTGAAAGACGCGATGTAATCAAGAAAGGTCAAAGGCTTGGCCCCCTGGCAGACAATGTCATTGCAGCTATGGTTGACTATGTCTTCGCCCAAGCCTGAATATTTGCCCATTAGGAAAGCAATTTTGACTTTGGTGCCCACGCCGTCAATGCTCTGGACGAGTATTGGCTGTTTGTAATTTTTAATCAGCGACAAATCATAAAGCGCTCCGAAGCTCCCCAGCCCAGCCAAGACATTGCTATCGTGAGTCGTCTTGACGCCGTCTTTGATCCTGCGAACTGATTCCGAATCCGCATCTATATCCACGCCAGATTGTTTATAAGTTAAGCTCATATTATACTAATTTCTCCCGCAAACCATTAAGCCAAGCTTTGGACATTTCTGATACCGGCAACCGAACGACTTCTTTGCCATCTTTAATGACCAGATCTTTGCCATCTGTCTTACCAAGACCAATCAATTCCAAGCCATATTTTTTCGCAATTGTCTTTGCTTGGCCACTTTGCTTGGTTTCGAACACAAACCCGCCGGTTTCGGAAAAAAGTTTGCGCGACGGGAGTAAATCTTTGCCAACTTTGCTTAAATCTACCTCTAAGCCGATTCGATTTTTACCATCTCCGCCAAAGCACATCTCAGATAAAGTTACAGCAAGCCCGCCCTCGGAAATATCGTGGCATGCCAGCAGCAACCCTGCATCAATCATGTCTGTGACAGCGTAAATTTGGTCGCGCGCTTGCTTGAAATCGGGCTTTGGCACATTGGCGCCAAGCTCATTAAACAGTTGGTAATAAACACTGCCGCCGAGTTCGTCCTTTCTGTCTCCCAATAAAAAAACTTCTGAGCCAGTTTGTTTGAACTCTAAAGTAATCGCCTTTCGATAATCTTCCAAACGGCCCAGACAGGCAATGATGGCGGATGGGTCCACACTACCCAACTTAGATTCATTATAAAGGCTGACGTTGCCTGAAACTATCGGGACAGGGCTGCCGGCATAACCCTTTAATTCAACTTGCCGGCAAGCATCTGATACCCCTCTAATCCCTTCTACCAACTCCCACATTTTGACAGGCTTTTCTGGATTCCCGTAATTAAGGCAGTCCGTAAATGCCCAAGGGACAGCGCCTACTGCCGTCACGTTTCGCATCGCCTCAACCACGGCATTCGCAGCGCCCCAGTATGGGCTGATGCGCCCGTAAAACGGGTTGCTATCAACGGATAAAGCCACGCCGACATTTTTGATTTCATTTGGCACATCTTCGTCAATCAACGGCCTGATCACCCCAGCGTCGGCTTGCCCAGGTTCCAAAACGGTAATGCCTTGCACTGTTTTGTCATAACGTTCATAGACACACGAGCGATCGGCTACATTTTCATGAGCCAAAATTTTGAGCAAAATTTCACCGTAATTTTCCGGCTCTTCTAATTTTGGTTCAATAAAATTGATGTTGGGAGCCTGATACGGTCGATCGTATCGCAGTCCTTCAGTTATATCCTTGGCCTTGGCATTAACCACAACCTCACCGTTTTTTGCTTTTACAACGTATTGTCCGCCAACCGTGATCTTGCCGACCACGGAAGCCCTGGCACCTTTGGAAACTTTTGGCAGAGCCCAAGTTTCGTTGTAGTGATGCAAGATGAAATCCGTGACTTCACTTGATGCCACCCACATGAATCTTTCCTGCGTTTCTGCGGCTAAAACTATATGTGCTGGTAGATTTTCCATTGAGACATGGACCTTGGCCAGATCGACTTCGGCGCCATAATCAGCCGCGGCAGCCATTTCCACAGAGGCACAAAGTAACCCGCCACCGCCGATATCTTTGAATCCGACTTGCTCGATCAAGCCTTTCTCTTTCAATATGCCAAAAAGCTGAAAGGTTGATTCCAGTAAGTGTCTTTTGAGAAAGGCATTCGGCTCCTGCACCGCCCCTTTATTTTTCTCTTTGGCATCAGCCTCCAGTTCAAAAGAAGCGAAGCTAGCTCCCCCAAACCCAGAATTGTCCGTGGGCTTGCCTACTAAAATAAGGTTAAAATTCTGCTCAGCTGCACCCACTGGGGCTTTGGAATGAATAATGCCCGACTTTTTAACCAAGCCCAGCGCCACGACATTGACCAAACAGTTTTCATTAAACGAAGAATTAAAATAAATATCGCCGGCAATGTTGGGAACGCCGATGGGATTACCGTAACCGGCGATTCCGGAAACCACGCCGCCGGCAATCCATTTGGAACGGTTCAAACTTATATCGCCAAATCGAAGCGGGTCAGCAATCGCGATAACTTTGCCGCCCATGCAGCAAATATCCCGCACCATGCCACCGACGCCCGTGGCAGCGCCTTCGTAAGGCACGATTTGCGAAGGATGATTGTGCGTTTCGTGCCCAAAAATGATTCCGTATCTTTCGCCATTGTACCGCGCAATTTCGACAATTCCAGCGTCTTCTTCCGGGCCTTGGATGACATTGGGCGCTTCGGTCGGCAACTGTTTCAAATGAACTTTGGAGGATTTGTAGGAACAATGCTCCGATCCTTCAATGCCCCAGCAAACAGCTTCAGTCAAAGTCATGGGCCGGCGCAAGATTTCCTGCTCAATCTTGCGCGCCTCAGCCACGGTTAAATCAATGCCAAACTTTTTGAGCAAAGCCGAAGCTTGCGCATCAGTTAGGTTTTTGAGCTCTAAAGTTGTTGCAGTCATTTGGGACATAAGGATTTGATTGCGCCGACTGGTGAAAGAGCGAGGGCATGCCGCTTTGAGGACAATTGGTCGGCGCTTCCATGCGTCGACCTCTTAGGCCGTCCATCGGCCGTGTCCGAAAAGCGGCTGCCCGAGCGGCATACTACAAAGAGCCTTCCGCTACTTTCACCGTATTCGCCAGCAAGTTGGCCACAGTAATCGGCCCCACTCCGCCAGGAGTTGGCGTGACCAATGATGCTTTCGCTGATACCGTTTTAAATTCGATATCCCCATACATTTTGCCGCCCACAAAGCACACTCCGGCATCCACCACCACGGCTCCTTTTTTGACCATTGACCCCGTAACCAAATCTTTTTTGCCGACGCCGGTGATGATTATGTCCGCTCTTTTGGTAAGCGAAGCTAGGTCTTTGGTGGCGCGGCCGCACACAGTCAGAGTCACGGGATAGTTAGCAAGTATGACAGCCAAGGGCTTGCCAATCAGAGCGCCGCGGCCAACCAAGCAAATTTCCATGCCTTTCAAGTCCACTTCGTGGTGCTTTAAAATATCCAATATCGCTCCGGGCGTGGGTGGGATAAGCGGGCTTTCGTTCATCATGACCCGGCCCAAAGCCAAATGAGACAAGCAATCCACATCGATATCAATCTTGATGTGATTAGCCAGTTCCCTCGTGTCTGCCCAAAGCTCTTCGGGAACCGGCAGTTGGATTATCAGGCCGTGAAGCTTGTTTTCGCTTTGGATTTTTTCGATTTCGGCGATGAGCTCCTGTTTTGTTACGCTAGCTGGATAAGCGAATTTAAAAAAAGTGATCCCGAGAAGTTGTGCGGTCTCACTTTTTTTTCGAACGTATGTATGGGAAGCCTGGTCATTGCCCACGATTACGGCGGCCAAGGCTGGGGTAATTCCCTTTTTTTTTAGACTTTCTACGCGCGGTTTGAGGCCTTGGGTAATCTGATCGGCAATCGTTTTGCCGTCAACAATTATGGCCTTGCTCATACCAATAATATAGCATAATCGCGGATCTTTGGCGAAAAAAAATGGCCTTTCTGGCCGGTTTCGGTTATTGTTTGGGGTGTCCGTTTTTTGGTTGGTTCTTGATGACTTCAATGTCCTTAATTAAATCTTGCAGTCTATTCTCGATGGTTTGCAATGTTTGCTTGGTTTGGACATCTTGCTGGTCGTCTTCTTGGATACCCTCTTGAATTTCATCGATATTCTCTTCCACCTCTTCCAAGCTCTGGGTGTTGCGATTAACAGTCATTTGGATAAAAATTGCCAGATAAATCGCTTCCAAAGAAACCAACGTAGTCAGAACCAGCAGGACGGTGTCAAAATCATAGCCCCAGAGATATAGAGCAAACATAGCGGCAAAAAATAAAGTATGGAGCAGCAACGACCAAGAGGACCCGATCCAGTCCGTGACTTTCACTGGCAAATCCTTGATATATTTGAACTCCAGCTTGTTGGGCAGCCGCATATTCATATATATATTATAGCATAAAAGTCTATGTTATACTAGTCTTATGCAGACTGTGGCATTATACTCAATCATTTCGGCTTTGATAGTCAGCCTCATGGCATTCATTGGGCTGCTGGTCATTAACATCCAAAACAAACTGGCGCGCAAAAGTCTCATATTATTGGTCAGTTTCGCTGCTGGCGCTCTGCTGGGTGACGTGTTTATCCATTTGCTTCCGGAACTTGCCAAACAGGGAAGTTTGGGTCTCAAAAACTCGCTGTACATTTTAGCCACAATCGTGGTTTTTTATATCATAGAAAAATACATCCACTGGCACCATCATCCCACAGAAGGAGAAGAAGATACGCACCTAAGCCAGCATTTGGTGACCACCAACTTAATCGGCGACGGCATCCATAACTTTATTGATGGCATGATCATCGCCGGCTCTTATCTTGTGGATATCCGCTTAGGTTTGGCCACGACTCTTGCTGTGATCCTGCATGAAATCCCCCAAGAATTCGGAGATTTTGGCGTGCTAATCTATGCGGGCTTAAGCAAAGTTAAGGCCTTATTTTATAATTTTCTCTCCGGATTAGCCGCAGTTTTGGGCGTGATTGTCGCTCTGCTGGCAACCAACAGCGAAAATATCGTCAATATATTAATCAGTATCGGTATCGGGTCGTTTATTTACATTGCCACAGCCGACTTGATTCCCGAAACCCATAAACAGAAAGAAAGATTCCTGCCACACCTGGTAAGTTTCGTCCTGGGGATTGTGGTTATGTACTTGCTATTATTTATAGACTAAAACAGGGATAGTGTAACATTCTGTACAATTGTTTCGATAATAAACTTAGGCTAAGCTAAATTTGAAAGGAGCAAACCTATGGCATGGTATGGCGATTCGGACGGGCACGCGCGGGCAGGCCGGAAAGGCGGGAAAGCTCAAGGTAAGTATAATAATCCCGGAAACTTTGCGAATGACCGAGCCAAAGCCAGAAAAGCAGGGCGAAAAGGCGGTTCGGCCTCCCGCGAGGACGAAGAATAACCCCCTAGCAGGGGGTTTTCTTTTAGATTTTTCAGCTCTCCTGAATAAACATGCTGAGCAAAAGTTTGGGATTAGTGTCGCTACTTTTAAGTTTTTGATCGATTGTGAGCAGCCTGCCCAAATACTGCTTGAGTTTTTCAAAACTGATATTATTGGCAAGCTTGAGATTGATAAATACCCGGCCTGGACTCCAGCCGAGCAAAGACGCTATTTCCTGCTGGTTTTGATGTTTGGAAAAACTGCTGACAGTCACCAGGCTTCGAAACTGCTCGGCTAACAGTCCCACAATCCGGATGGTTTCGGACTTCTCGTCACTGCTGCCCGCCACCAACAAATATTCCATTGTTTGCAGGGCTTGTTTTTTATTTCCGGCGATGATCTGGTCGGACAGCGCAAAGATGTTTTCCGGCACTTTTGGTTTGATTAGGGCTTGGACATCTTCTGTTTTAATCTCTGTTGTCCGGCTGATTAGCTTCTCAAGCTCGTTATGCACTTGCCACAAATTAAAGGCTTCTTTAACTTCTATGACTTTTCCGCCGGCCTTTTTCTCTTCAAACAAATCCCGACCGAGATATTTTGCCAGCAACTCCAAGGCTTCTCCTTCAATTCTGGCGTCGTTCATTTTCAATTCCTGGGCTATCCAAGCATCAAGCTTCCTTCCATGAGGGAGGCTGAAGCAGACAATCTCCATGGGTTGGCTCAATATCTTTTTTATAGAAGCCAGACGCCGATCAGGCTTTTTGGTTTGTTCAAAAACCAAAAAATAATCTGGAGGCAAGGCGCTGATAATCTTAATGATGCTTTCGGCCAGGTCTTGATCGGAAGCCTTGGTCGGGAAGCAATTGCGGCAGATAATCAGCTTCTTTTCAGAAAACAGCGAAGGAGTCAGAGCTTCTTCTAATTTTTTACTCAGTTCGGCTGGCGCAATTGCTTCGCCATCGAGCAGCAAGGCCGAACTTTGCGGATATTTTTTGGCAAACTCCTGCTTCCAAAAATTTACTTTTCTTTTGATGCTGAAGTCGTCCTCGCCCCAAAATAAAAAAATATTAGAAGAGCGGCTGGAGGTGTTTGTCTTGCTCACGTTTGGTTAGTTTTTGATTAATAATCTTGTTTAGGTCAGATTGGCGGATTTTCCATTGGGCGCCAATCTTAAAAGCCGGGATTTTGCCCGCTTTGCACCAGCGCCAAATAGTCTGGTCAGTGACCCCAAAAAACTTGGCTAACTGCTCAACTCCCAATATTCTGTCGTCTTTGCCTATCATTTGACTTTAATATAGACTAAAGCTTATGGAACTTCAAGTTGGGGTAAAAGTCTTACTAAAGAATAAAAACGGCAAATATTTGCTTGTCCGCCGCAACCCTCTCAAGTATCCGGAAGTTGGTCCCAAGTGGGATATTGTGGGCGGACGGATTGATCCGGGAAGCCTGCTTCTGGACAATCTTAAACGTGAAGTCAAAGAAGAAGTTGGGCTTGATTTGGTTGACGAAATCAAACTCGTGGCAGCGCAAGATATTCTCCGAGTGCCTGGCAAACACGTGGTCCGGTTAACCTATACTGGCACAATCGAGGGTGAACCAAAAATCGATACTGACCATTCAGAATACAAATGGTTTGCTTGGGATGAGCTTCGGGCCATGTCAGAAGAAGAACTGGATATTTACTTCAAGGAACTCTTAGACAAAAATCTCTTCAGTTGATATACTCAATCCTGGTCTCCATGGTGAAACGGATATCACAACGGTCTCCCGCCTTCGCTCTTACGAGCTACGGCGGACAGGTCGGAACCGTTTATGCGTCTGTAGCTCAACGGATAGAGCACTGGTCTTCGGAACCAGTGATGGGGGTTCGATTCCCTCCAGACGCGCCATAAACCCTTCGGGGGTTCTGTGCCACAGTTATAAAAATAGAGCACATCCGCCGAAGTGCGAAGCACGAAGGCGGAGAATCCCTCCGGAGACGCCAGAAAAATGACTAAAAAATTCACGCGAACAATTGAAGATTTTACCTGCGGCCATTGCGGTTTTTTTGTTTCCGGGGACGGCTACACCAACCACTGCCCGCAGTGTTTCTGGAGCAAGCACGTGGACGTCCACCCCGGGGATCGGCAAAACGCTTGCCGCGGACTGATGAAGCCGGTTGCTATAGAATCAAAAAGCCAGCAATTTGCAGTGATTCACAAGTGCCAAAAGTGCAAGCTTGAAAGAAAAAATAAGCTGGGAACATTGGATGATTTGGTTCAACTTTTGAAAACTATAGAGCCCTGATCGCAAAAAAAAAGAACGGAGATCAGGACCTCCCACTGAACCCGTACGACGCGTCAGCCTCGGTCGATCAATGAAGGTGGCTTCGAACGCCCGAAGCCCTTGATAAACATGGCCACTGCGGCCACGAGTCCAACCGCCCCGGCGACGATGAAAACTACCTGCATGTTTCCTCCTTGGAAACAGGTTCTGCCTCAGAATAGCACTTCCAAGCCCTCTTGAAAAGCCGCGAAAAAATCGCTAAGATTACTTAAGCTCAACGAGCGCCCATAGCTCAGCCTGGTAGAGCAACCGCCTCTTAAGCGGTCTGTCGTAGGTTCAAATCCTACTGGGCGCACCAAAGAAAAAAGCAAAGCCCCCTACTCGATTTGAACGGGTTGAAGCGAGACAAGTCACCAGACGCAGTCGAGCGCTCAACGAATGCGAGCAGGCGCAGCAATATCAAAAAAACCGCGTGAGCGGTTTTTTTATTCTCTAATTTATGATTGGCTGTAGTTAGGCGCCTCTTCAGTGATGATCACATCGTGCACGTGGCTTTCCCTTTGCCCCGCGTTAGTGACGCGCACAAACCGCTTGGATTGGCCTTGCAGCTGCTTGATGGTGCCTGCGCCCTGCATGCCCATGCCGGCCCGCAGTCCCCCGATCAGCTGATGAACGATTCCGGCCAGCGGGCCGCGGGAAGCCACCCTGCCTTCGATTCCTTCGGGAACCAGTTTGGCAACCGGCTGGCCTTGCTGGTTGTAACGGAGGGCCGAGCCTTCTTTCATGGCTCCCACCGAGCCCATGCCCCGAAACTTCTTATACGACCGGCCTTGGTACAAAATAACCTCTCCCGGAGCCTCATCAGTGCCGGCAAAAATCATGCCGAGCATCACCGAGCTTGCGCCAGCCGCAATGGCTTTGACGATATCGCCGGAAAATCGGATGCCACCGTCGGCAATCAGCGGTACATTACTTTTGGCAGCAGCTTCGAAGCATTCCATAATCGCGCTAATCTGAGGCGTCCCATTGCCAGTCACTGGCCGGGTGATGCAGGTTGAGCCTGGGCCTTGTCCGACTTTCACGGCATCGGCCCCGGCTCGAATCAAATCACGAGTGCCTTCCTTGGTGGAAACATTGCCTCCGATAACATCAATATGAGGAAATCGAGACTTGAGTTTGCGGACCGCGCCCAAGACTTTGGTTGAATGCCCGTGCGCGGTATCAACCACCAGCACGTCAACCCCGCTGTCGATCAAGGCAGCCGCCCGATCCAGGTAATCGCCGGTGGCGCCGATACCAGCTCCCACGCGCAGCCGGCCGCGGTTGTCCTTGGTCGCGTGAGGGAAAGCAATAGCCTTGCGCACGTCTTTGACCGTTATCAAACCCTTGAGCTTGCCGCGCTTATCAACCACGGGCAGTTTTTCAATCTTATGCTGGCGGAACATTCTTTGGGCATCCTTAAGCGTGGTCCCGACTTTGGTGGTGATTAAATTCTTGCTGGTCATGAGCTCAGAGACTTTCAGATTCAGCCGGGTCTCAAAGCGCAAATCGCGGTTGGTGATAATACCCACCAATTTGCGGTCTTTGTTGTTATTGATCACCGGCACTCCGGCAATGCGGAATTTCTCCATGAGCCTCTGCACCTCAAAAATTGGCCGTTCCGGCGTAATGGTCACTGGATCAAAAATCATGCCGGATTCGCTGCGCTTGACCCGATCGACTTCTTCGGCTTGCCGCTCCATAGTCATATTCATATGAATGATCCCGATTCCGCCCAGCTGCGCGATCGCCACGGCAAAAGTTGACTCACTGACTTTGTCCATGGCTGCCGAGACCAAAGGAACGCCCAACTTAATCCCATTGCGCGTCAGCACGGTTGCGGTATCCACTTCCGCCGGATGGTATTTGCTTTTGGCCGGACGCAGCAGCACATCATCGAATGTGAATCCTTCTGGGATATTGAATGGCATAAGTTTAGAGTATGAAACGATTTTAACTTAATTAATCGGTTTAGGCAACCTCAACGAACAATCACGGCTTCGCGAGTAGGCTTAACACTGATCAGCCGAATCGGGACCTTGATTAGTTCTTCAAACTTCACGACCAGATTCTGGGCCTTTGGCGGCAAATCCACAAAATTGCGGCAATCGCGGATATCTTCCTGCCAACAGGGCCATTCTTCGTATATCGATCGAACTTCGTGCAGGTGATTGGCCGGCGGCAAAGCTCCAGCTTCCAGTATTTGCCCTTGATAGCGGTAAGCTACGGCAACTTTGATCGAATTAAGCCCTGAGAGCATATCCAGCTTGGTCAGAGCCAGAAATTGCGGACCGTTAATCTCTGCGGCATATTGAATAGCAGGAATGTCTATGTAGCCGACGCTTCTGCCTCGTCCGGTGGTCGAACCTCGTTCGTCTCCCAAGACTTGAAAGTATTGAGAAATTTCGGCTTCCGTGGCTGTTTGAGCGTTGATATTAGCTAAGTATTGGGATAAAAAGTTGTCTCGGCTTGGTCCTTGTTCAAACAACTCGGGGCGCTGTTTGGAAAATTGCTCAGCCTCGACTCTGTCCCAGATTTCGGTTGGCATGGGGCCTGCGCCTACCCGGGTCGGCAAAATTTTGACCACCATACCCACACCCAAAGGTCCCGGCGGCAAACCGGTTTCGGCAAACACGCCTCCTGCTGTTGAGCTGGGCGACGAAGTATAAGGCCAGGTTCCCCAATTGGCATCCAGCAACGCTGCCTGCGCGCCTTCAAATAAAATTCGCTGACCTTGCTTTGAAGCCGCCAAAAGCAACCGGCGCGTATCCCTAACCTTTTTTCTGATTTGTTCAGCCTGGCCGATAAGATAAGACCCGACTTCATCAGGGCTTGCAATATTAACAATGACACCGCTTTGGCGCATGGTTTCGAAAATTGGCTTGAATACTTCTTGCAGGATCCCAAGCTTGACCATAAGGCTGTGCTTATCGCCCAGCAAGTCGGCAATTTTTATATCCAGCCGGGCCGCCCGAATGCTGGCCATCGGACTGATCGCCTTCTGCGTAGTGTTGCCCCAGCGGCTGCCCCGGGTCTTTTCAAACCAAGTTTCCAGATAACTATGCCAGGGCGTGCGAACCGTGCAAGCTTCGTCAATCCAAATTGACGGCAAATTTTTTCCCAAAATTTTTTCCACGTCTGAGAATTCCTTAAGAAATGCGTCGAAGTCAAAAAATACGCCGCGGCCAACGACACAGGTTTTGCCCTGTGCCAGGCCGCTTGGAATCAGGTGTCCCACGATTTTGCCCTCAGGCACATGGGTCGTGTGTCCTGCGTTGGAACCACCAGCGTAGCGCACGACATAATCAAAAAAGGGGGCGAGCAGGTCGGTAATTTTGCCTTTGGCCTCGTCCCCCCATTGCCCCCCAACGATCACCCAATGTCTAAAGTTTTCAAGAATGTTCATGGTCTGAAAGGATTGGGCCGTTTGAGGTTAACCGGACCGGCGCTATAATTTTCTTGGCTGGTAAGAAACTGAACTGTTTCCTGGTAGCGCTCGAGATTGACCCGAACCACGTTTCGGGGTGCTACTTCTTCTGACTCAGAAGTCAAATTCCGGAAAATATAAATATAACCCAAATATAGCTCAACCAGTAGAACTGTCGCGAGAGCCGCGGTGAGAATTAGATTAAGTTTAACTTTGGGTAATTTCATGGGGAAGTTTTGACGAAAAATACGCCATCAATGGTTCCAAATACTTTTCCGGTATATATCCGTCCTTGGGTATCCGAATCCACGGTTTCGGCAGAAAGATTAATTTGAGCGATTTCGGTAAATTGGGGCAGGTGCTCCAAATACCTCAAAAACTGGACAGTCCCTAAGAAATCATTGATTGTGGAAACACGGTAAGGAATTTCTCCCAGATACCCCCCGGCTTCCACCACCGGGTCTGGTAAGTTATCTTGCTCTGCGCCCGGTTCGTTGATTTTTAAAGTTTCGGAAGTTTTGGTGACCGAAGCCGCTTTTTCTAAATTTTTAATGGCGGAAACCAGCTCTTCCCGCTGCAAAAGCGCATTTAAGATCCGATCTTTCTCCACGGCTTTGGAGAGATCTGTCTGGGCGCTTTTGTAAGCGATAATTTGCTGCCTCATGGTAGCCACTTCGACATTTTTTTGCCTCAGGACTTCGGACTGAGCTGATAATTGATTCAAAACCGGCTTGAAAAGGAAAAAATACACGCCCAGGCAGATGAACAGCCCTCCAACCAGCAGTAATGTAAATCTTATTTTCGCGGTCACGGCTTGATCTGCTCCTCGTTAATAAAAAAAGTAAACTGGTAGGGCGTATCGAGAGGCTGCTCTAGATTGGAAAGCGGGAAATTGATGTCCTTAAAATATTTGGCCTTGTGCATATCTGACCAAAATTTGATGACACTTTCTCGATTCCGGACAAATCCTGTGATGTCAACCTGGCCCGATACTCGATTGAGGCTCAAAATATCTACCACCATGTCGGCCGGAAGAATACTGCCCAGTTCAATCAAGGCGTCAGACCAGGCATAGTGTGCTGAGCGCAACTGGTCAATGTTTGCTATTTCCTGGTTTAAAAGCAAAACTTGCTTCTGGAGCTCTTGGTTGCTGGCAGTGTTTAGCGACTCCCTGCTTGCTGCCAATTCCGCGTCCGCTGTCTTAATCCAGCTCTTGATCTGCCATGCTGACAGCTGGCCTATAATTATCAGCAAAACCAGGCTGCCCAGCACCCAGAGCCAAAAATTTGTCAGCTGATGATAAGCCAGCTCAAAGTGAATATCTTTTTGCTCGATTTTGGGTAACAGGTTAACTGCCATGGATCACTCCTCTCAGCGCCAAACCAATGGCGGTGGTAAAGCTTAAGGCCTGCTCCGGGGTCTGCGGAACCGATTTGTCAATTTTGGTAATGGCCAAATTGCTCCAGGGATTGCCCAACTGTACTTTGCCCAGCGGCTTGCCGCTGCCCAGGTTTACTCGAGTCGAGACATAATCAGCAACTCCCGCCAAGCGCGCTGATCCGCCGCAGAGCAAAATTTTACTAATCGGCTTGCGGCTTGCTGAATGCTCTTCGTGAAATCTCGCAACATTTTTGATCTCGTCAATTATGTTGTCGAGTATCGGCAAAATCGCTTGACGCACATTGCGCCGGCTTTCCAGCACCAAGCCGGTATCCTTTTTTAATTTTTCGGCTTCGGCCGCGGAAATTCCCAAACTCCTGGCAATGCTTTCAGTCAACGCGTTCCCCGCCACCCCGATGCTGGAAGTGTATTTCAGCACCCCGTCTTCCACGATAATAAAGGTGGTCTGAACGCTGGCAATATCCAAAATCAACACCGTTTCTTTGGCTTCCTGTAAACCAACCACGCAGCGGGCAACAGCCTGGGATTCCAGCTCCAAAGCTACGGGTCTAAGGTGAGCAAGTTTCAAGGACTCAACCAGCGAATCAACATAATCCTTCTGGGTGGCCGCGACCAGCACGGTTAGCTTGTCTCCTGTCTTTGCCACAACTTCCCAATCCAGGTAAACCTGATCCACAGGAACGGGAATATCCTGCTCCAGTTCCCAGGGGATGGCGCCGTCGATTTCCGCATCGGACATGGCCGCCATGCTGAGCAAGCGAACAAAAGATTTGGCTTCGGGCAGCGAAGCGACTACGTACTTAGTCTCAAGCTTTCCCGCCTTGTTGACGGCGTAAGTAATGCTCTCCGCGAGCCGCCGCTCGTTGGCAATCACGTGGTTGCTGATAATTTTCGGAGGAAGCGGCTGATCGGCAAAAGCGTCCGGGATCAGGCTTTGCTCCCTACGCCTAAGATTCATGACTTTGATCGAAGCGTCGGAGATATCGAGTCCGAAAGCTTGGATTTTTTTGTTTCCAAAAAGTGAAATCATGTGCTTGTATTATACCAGCTACTCACTACTCACTACAAACTACTCACTGTAATAGTTGCCACGTCCCATCAAGCATTTCCCAACCTCCGCCGGGGCCGGACGAAAACTGAGCACTGGCCAGCCCAGATTCATACGTTACGGTCGCGTTGTTCGTGATTTTCAATTTATAGGCCGTAACCTCTTTTAGCGCGGCGCTGTTGTTTATCTCTATGACACCTTCGCCCGAGTACAAAATGGCTGCCCCAGAGCCGTTGCTCATCCTGATTGCGTTGCTGGCTATCCCGACTCTTTGTGAAAGCAGCATGATATAACTGCCAGCTGTCCCAGATCCCAACAGTTGCGCGCTGTTGGCAACTTCGATGTATCCGGCGCTGCTGCTGCCGTCAACTCCCGCCAAGACCACCCCGCTTAAACTGCCGTAACTGCTGTCCAACCTTAAAATCGCGCTGTTGCTTAAACGGATTTGTCCGGTAACCCAAAGGGTGCCGGTCACCACCACTTGCGCCGTGTTGCTTAAGATCAAATCGCCGTTGATTTTTTTCGGTCCGAGGTTGCGGCTGCCGGAAGAATAGCTTTGGGTGCTGATCACTCCGCCGGCTTCGGCCTCGTCTTCCCAAGCGTCAATCTGCTCATCGGTAATGGGCAACGGCAGCTGGGGTGCTGCGACGAAATCGTCGGGATTAGGCGCGGTGCTGCTCCCCCCAACATTACAGTTGAAAATAGTATCGTAAACGGCATTGCCTCCGATCGTGCAGGTGGAAAGCGCGGTGCCAACCACGTTGCCGCCCACTGTGCCGTCAAACAAATGGTAAGTGGTAAGACTGCCGCCTATGGTGGAATTCACCACTAAGTAAGCATTGGCATTTCCATCAACCTGCATCTCCCTGATTTCATTACTGCTCCCGGCCACCGTGGCCGTGCCTTGAATCCTGGCGCTGTTAGCTCCATTGATGTTGCCGTTGGAATAAACGTTTCCGATGACTCTTGAGCTGTTGGTCATTTCCAAGCCGCCTTCGCCTATTTGCACCCCGTAATTGAATGCGATGTTGGTGGTATCAATGGTGGTGGTGGCCTGGACCACTCTTTTGCCGCGAGGGTTGGAACTATTGGGCACTTTCGCTTCGGCGCGAATAAGCTTGGAGCTGCCGGAAAGATTGGTAATCGAAATGTCAAACGCGCCGCCGTTGTAGGCGACACCCGACTCGCCATTGTAGCCTGGTTGGCTGTTTAATTTCCAAATAGCTTGTTCAATGCCGGCTTCGGCGATACTCAGCGCCAGCACGCGGGCCACAGCTTGCCGGTGTCCCTTAATCTGGATCCCGGCATAAGCGACCAGGGAAGAAATAAGCCCGACCACCACGAGCATAAAAACCGCGGCAATGATTATGATTTGGCCTTTCTGTGACATCAGTTGTTTCTTAATTTCGATTTGGACGACAGAGTGATGGAACGCGTGTAGCGCGATGCCGTCTCTTGCACAGTGACATCGGTCGCGACTTGTTTGACCGCTGCCAAATCGGCATTGTCATAGCTAAACAGCAACCCGGTGACATTGGAGGCCAGCTTCTTTGTCTGGGCCGACCGGGAACTTGCGGCATTTGGGATAATCTGCCGGAAAAAATTAGTGCCGTTTAGGTAATAAACCATATAATCATAAGTGGCCGCGATAATCTGGTTGGACGCGTTGATGGCAGGAATTTGTAACACCAAAGTTTGCGGGCCGGTGGTGAAGCTGCCGAAGCTCCCTGCCACCACGTCTGCGGCCCTCACCGCGGCGTCCACCTCGTCCAAAGCCACTCTGGCGTCAGAAGTCACGTTGAGCTCCGCGGTTTGAGTCCGATAAATTTGGTTTTGGCCCACAAACAAGTCAGCCAAAATCAGCATGGTCATGGCGAACATGGCAACCACAACGATAATTTCTATTAAGGTAAAGCCCGAAGAGGTATTTGGTAGATGGTATTTAGTATTTGGTATTTTAGATGCGCTTTTTATAAAAGCGTTTAATAAACGGTTGACCGAGTTGATATTGCTTAGTAAATCTTTGTAAGCACTTTCGTTTAAATAACTGAGGTCACGTGCAAGAATCAATTGGCTTTCAAGCTCGGATAAAGAGCCGTCCGCTGTCCTATAAAACTGGACTTTCTCTTTGCTAGATCCTCTCTTAAAACCCTCTGCGATATTAGAAGGCACGGATACAGCGGCTCTTTGAAGCTGTGAGGATAAACCAAATTTTTCATGTCTGGGAAAAGCATCGGTAAAACCATACACTTTAACAGCCAGCTTATGCGCCTCTTGCCAAACTACTAACTGACTAAAATTTTTAATGCTGTTGGTCATACCATATACCCTAATACCAAATACTCTATACCTAAGGATTAATTCCTCCGCTTCCGGCCACGGTCTTAAGCTGGATTTGCTTGCTAACCCCGTCATTCCAACTCACTGTTACCACGAGCTCTTTTAGGCCGCTGAAGCCGGAGTAATCCGTAACCGAAAAATTGCCACTTCCGGAAGGGATCTGGCTAAGCATACTGTCACTGATCGTCCCGGACAACGGCAGAGTCGCAAAACTCGTCCCTCTCAGTTCTTCCATTTGTTTGTTGGCGACATGGTAAGCCAGGTTTTCGTACCGCAACTTCCTGCTCTGCACCACCGTATTTTGGGCCGCGATATACAAGATAAACAAAACCAGGATTATGCCCATACTGACAATGACTTCAATGAGGCTAATACCCTTTTGATCCGTGATACGTGATACGTGATTCATGACTAATTTATGCTCTGCGTAATATTATAAATCGGGGTGACCAGCGCAATGGCCAAAAGCCCGACTACCGCGCCAATGACCATCATGATCACTGGTTCGAGGATAGTAGAAAGGTTTTTCATGGTCTGGTCCACTTCGGTTTCGTAAAAATTGGCGACTTCCGCCAGCACTTGGTCAGTGGTCCCCGATTCTTCCCCCACCTCCATCATTTCCACGACTAAATTCGGGAACAATTTGGGCTGTTTTTTGAAGCTGGTAGCCAGCGGCGAGCCCACTTTCACTCTGGCTGCGGCGTCGGATATGACTTTCTGATAATAAATGTTGCCCACGACATGGGAAGAGACTTCCAGAGCCTCCACAATCTGCATGCCGCTTTTGATCAGGGAAGAAAAAGTCCGGACAAACCTGGCGAGATTGATTTGCTTGACAATTCGCGAACTGATGGGGATGTAAAATACGAGTTTGTGAACGATTTTTTTACCGCTCTCAGTCTTTCTCCAATAAAAAAATCCGATAATCATCAGCAGGAACAGCACAAAGATCAAAATCCCATAGCGCGCAAAAATGTCAACCGTCGCCATAACCACGCGGGTCATCAGGGGCAGCTGAACGTTTAAGTCGTTGAAGGTAGCGGTCAGTTTGGGCAGGACAAAGGTAAACATCAAAAATCCGACAATCGCCAAGGCGACCATGACAATAATCGGATAAGTCAAAGCTCCCCGCGCTTTGGAAATCAAGTCATAGTCGCGCTGCATCTGCTCAGACAGATATAATAGATTTTTTTCCAAGTTTCCCGAAACTTCGCCAACCCGGACCATGCTGACGAAAATTGGAGAAAAGACTCGCGGATACTTGGCCATGGCATCGGCTAGGGTTGTGCCGCCTTCCACGCTTCTTCCTAGTTCTGAAATAATTTTGGCGAATTTGGGATTGGTGGTTTGGGCGGATAAAATCTTTAAGCATCGCGCCGCCGGCAAGCCGGCCCTCAGCATCACCGAGAGATTTTTGATAAACGTGATCTTGTCGATCAGTTTAATGGTAGTTATTGCCTCCAGCAGATCATGGATATCAAAAGACTTCCTCACCGCGGAAATGGCCGTGGGGCTCAGGCCGCGCGCGCGCAGCGCCTCCGCCACCGAATGCTCGTTTAGGGCAGACATGACGTCGTGCTCTGAAGCGCCCAATTTATTCCTAGCCGTGTATGTATATTCTGGCATTTAGTTTAACTTACTATCAACTATAACCTATCATCTATAACCTCGTTATTCCTTACTTACTCTAATCACCTCGTCGATCGTGGTTTTGCCCTGGATAGCCTTGATAAATCCGTCCTCCCACATCAAAATCATGCCCTGTTCCACAGCCTTGTCCTGGATTTGCGAAGTCGGGGCGTGCTTAAGGATCAGGTCTTGGATTTCGGGAGTGACTTCCAAGACTTCAAAAATTCCTTTGCGAGTCCGGTATCCGCTTTGGCCGCACTTGTCGCAGCCGCGGCCTTTGTAGAAAGTCAGCTCCGCTAAGGACTTGGCTTTCTTCTCTATAAACCCCTCGCGCTTCATGATTTCCAACAAATGGTCAATGTTGTATTCTTTCCGCAAGCTTGCTTCGTACTCTTCGTCAATATGCATTTCCTCTTTGCAGTCCTGGCAAATCTGGCGGGTCAACCTCTGGCCCACGACCGCGTTGACCGTGGAAGCGATCAGGTACGGTTCGACCCCGATATCCAACAGCCTGGGCAGCGCCCCACCGGCGTTGTTGGTATGAAGCGTGGCCAGAACCACGTGGCCGGTGAGTGCCGCGTGCACTGCCTCTTCGGCTGTCTCACGGTCGCGAATTTCGCCGATCATGATGACGTTGGGGTCTTGCCGAAGCAATGCCCGAAGCCCCACGGCAAAAGTCAATCCGATTTTGGGATTAACTTGCATCTGGTTGACCCCTGGCACATGGTATTCAATCGGATCCTCGATCGTGGAGATATTGACTCCTTTGGTGTTCAACATGGAAATAATCGTGTAGAGCGTGGTGGATTTGCCGCTGCCAGTGGGTCCCGTAACCAGCAGGGCGCCATGAGGCTTTTTGACGTTCCTGATTATAGTGTCGTAATTTCGATGAATGAATCCCAGTTCTTCCAAAGTCATGGCTTTGGCCGACTCATCCAGCAAACGCATGACTACCTTCTCGCCGTCAAACACCGGAATGGTGGAAACGCGAATGGAAATTTTGTAGTCGTCTTTTTCCACCTTCAGCCGGCCGTCCTGGGGCAGGCGGTGCTCGTCGATCTTGAGGTTGGCAATGACTTTGATCCGGGCGACCAGCGCCGGTTGGATAACTTTGGGCAGGGTCATGACTTCGTGCAGCACGCCGTCAATGCGGTAGCGGACAATGACGTCTTTTTCGTGCGGTTCGATGTGAATGTCTGAGGCTTTTTCCAAAATGGCGTATTCCAAAAGCGTGTCCACCACGCGCACCACCGGGATTTCTTCTGCCATCTCCTTAAGCTTCTGAGTGACTTCGTCTTTTTCGCCCTCGCCTTCCTTTGGCGGTTGGGAAACGATTTTGGCAAATTCAGCTTCCAGCGAGGTGTGATACTGCTTCAATCCCCAGTCCAGCGAGCTTTTGGAAACTAAAAACGGCTCAACTACCAAATCGGTTTTTTTCTTGATGGCATCCCTGGTCTCCAGGTCGTTGGGATCAAGCATGGCCAGTTTGAGGGTATTTTTTTCTTTGCCAAAGGCAATTACTCCATGCCTTCGGGCGATCGGCTCCGGCACCAGCAACAAAACCTCCTTGGGGATTTGGCCGACATTTTTGAGATCAGCATACTGGGCATCCAAAAACCCAGCGGCGAGCTGGGCCAGTTTTTCTTCGTCCAAAATCTTTTTGTCGATCAGCAGCTGCTCCACCGCCTGTTTTTTATCCGTGGCTTCCTTCACCAAATCGTCCCAGACCTTAGCTGTGACGATTTTTTTACCCACCACCGCCCGCTTCAATTCCTGTAGGTCTAAACTCATGTTTTCTTTTGGTTTCGTCTGTTTTACTTCAAAATAGAACACCCCTCTCCCGGAGGGGAGAGGAACCGGGGGTGAGGGGGACCCCTCGACCCTTAGCATCTACCCCACCCTTGTTCCCTCCCCTTTCAAGGGGAGGGAAATTCTAAT
>JACQJI010000025.1 GCA_016198045.1 Candidatus Doudnabacteria bacterium | reverse complement strand
TGCCACAACCTTGGGAAGGTCGCGTACTGCCACTATACGATACCCGCGGAAGTTATTGTATTTTCCAAACTTTTATGTCAGCTGTATTTTGATCAAGCCAAGCCTCGAAACCCTCAGTTTGGATCAAAATGTGCTTAGCGTGCCAAAGTTTCTGGCCGTCTTTCTCTGCCGTTTCAAGCGGCCAAACTATATGATAGCCCAAACGGCTGATAAAAACACCCCTTTGCACCTCTCCCATTGGACCTTTCCCTATCTGATCCTGAAGTTCAGGCAACAGTTCGGAATCCGAAAAAAATCCCAAATCTCCGCCGAATTGGCCCGACACTTTGTCATCGCTATGCTGCTTGGCAGTGTCAGCGAAGTCAGCGCCGGCCAAGACATCAGTCAAAAGCCCTGAAGCTCGATCGTAAGCTTGTTTATTTATTCGGTAATCACTATTAAAGTATATCCTCAGCGCGGCATCTACCGCTGATGGCTCGACCACGTATTTGATGAAAAGATTTATATCTCCGCTAAATGCGTGGGCGACCAATTTGTCATATTCAATCGGTTGACTTTTGATATAGAAGGTTTCTTCATATTTGATTTTGTCTTCCCAAGCCAATCTGAGATCTGAGGCCAAAATTTTAGCCTTGGTTCTTTCAATCAATGAGTCGTAGGCGAACTCGCCCGAAACGTTTGGCTCCAAACGCTTAAGAATCCTAAGGTTTTCTTCGATGTCGTATATGGACAACGCGCTTCCAGAAACTAGCGCGGCCGGCAGAATGCGTTTTAAGCCTCGAGCCAATACGTTGGCGCTACTTGTGTTATAGCCATAACTAACTAGTCCAACTAAAACCAAAAACATCACAATTGCGGCAACCAGTTGATTTTTTTTATTAGAAAAAGTAATCATACCATTTTTGAGGGTTAGTTTTTTCCGTCTCAGAAGCTGCGGACGCATCGTTTTCGAAATTCAGAGGCAAGGATACAGCGAACTCACCCTCCCTTTTCAAATTCAACTTCTCTCTTGCCGCCCGCTCCGCATATTCGTCCGTTTTGTAGTATTTAATTAGCTCGGATAACCGGTCGTTATCGCCTGAAATTTGCTCGGCTTGGCCCTGCAAATCTTCAATCTCTTGTTCCACCTCGTATTTTTGCAAAAACAGCTTGGTTGACGCCGCCAGAATCAGAAGCAAAACCAAGCCTAGCCCGACAGTCGCGAATTTGGATTTGAAGATTGATTTAATTTGCATATCAGTAAAATAGCGGAAAAATCGTGAATAAAATCATGCCAGCGATCATGATAAACGCCAGGATAATCCAAATTTTTTGCAATTTTTTTCTATCTCTCACAAATAGTTTTACGAATTACGAATGGTTACTAATATACTAATTGCCTAATTCTATTGGTATATTCGTACTGATTAGTAATTAGTAAAGCTTACTTCTTAAGAATTGCCAAAAAGGCTTCTTGGGGGATATCCACCGAGCCTATCCGTTTCAGGCGCTTCTTGCCTTTTTTCTGCTTTTCCAAAAGTTTCATTTTTCTGGTCACATCGCCGCCATAGAGTTTGGCAGTCACGTCTTTTCTCATGGCGGGAATGCTTTCGCGGGCGATAATTTTGCCGCCAATCGCAGCCTGCAATGCAACCTCAAACTGCTGTCTAGGTATCAAGCTTTTGAGTTTCAGCACTAGGCTCCGACCCTCATCCTGAACAACTGAATCATGGACTATGATTGAAAGAGCATCAACTTTCTCTCCGGCTACCAAAATATCAAGCTTAACGAGCTCCGCTTGCCTGAAATCGATTAGCTCATAATTGAGCGAGGCGTATCCGGACGATACACTTTTAAGCTTATCATAAAAATCAATTATGATGTTGGCAAGCGGCAGCTCGGCTGTAATTAGCACTCGATCGTCACTTAGATAACTCATGTTTTTATACAGACCTCTGCGGCCAGTGACAAGCTCCAGAATAGAACCAATATATCTTTGGGGAACCAAAATCTCAACCATAACCCACGGCTCCTCGATTGATTCTAGAAGCGTAGGATCAGGCAACTCAGAAGGTGTGTGTATTATCTTAATTTGGCCAGTTTTGAACTTAAGCCTGTATTCCACTGAGGGGGCAGTCAGCACCAAATTGAGGCCATATTCGCGATGCAGGCGTTCTTGGACGATATCCATGTGCAATAATCCTAAAAAACCCGTGCGGAAACCGAAACCCAAAGCCGGGATGTTCTCAGGGATAAATTCAAGAGCCGCATCATTCAATTTCAGCTTCTCGATAGCATCACGAAGCAAGGGGTAATCATCCCCAGAAATAGGAAAAATACTAGCAAACACCATTGGTTTTACCTGCTTGTAGCCAGCCAGCGACTCTACTTGCTTACTGTACAGTATGACAGTATCTCCCACACGGGCTTTTCTGACATCTCGAAGGCCAGTGACAATATAACCAACCTCGCCGGTCGTAAGTTTTTTTGCCGGCGAGAGTTTGGGCCGAAGAAAACCGAGTTCCAGAGCGCTGCCCTCCGTTTTAGTACCAAGCATCTCGATCCGATCTCCTTGGCTGATTTCGCCATCGACAATTCTTACAAAAACCACGACACCTCGATGTTGGTCATACGTTGAGTCAAAAATTAATGCGCGCAGAGGCTTATCAGGGTCCCCTGGCGGCGGAGGAATTCTTTGTACGACTGCCTCCAAAATTTCACTCACCCCCACGCCGGTTTTGCCGGAAGCATAGAGAATTTCCGAACGCTCAAACCCCAAGGCTTTGATTATTTCGTTTGCCGTTTTTTCGCGATCGGAATTCGGCAAGTCAATTTTGTTCACCACCGGAATGATTTTGAGATTATGCTGCTTGGCCAGGTGGACGTTGGCCAAAGTTTGCGCCTCGATTCCTTGAGTTGAATCAACCACCAAAATTGCGCCCTCACAAGCCGCCAACGATCTAGAAACTTCGTAAGTAAAATCCACGTGGCCAGGAGTATCTATGAGATTGAAAACATAACCGTTCCATTCCATGCGTACGGGCTGAAGTTTGATGGTAATGCCGCGTTCTCTTTCTAAGTCCATCGTATCCAACAACTGATCTTTCATCTCTCGCCTGGACACCGTGTTTGTGATTTCCAAAAACCGGTCAGCCAGCGTGGACTTGCCGTGATCAATGTGCGCGATGATGCAAAAGTTGCGGATTTTATCCTGCATATTTTCTTAAAATATCAGCCAGTTGTCCAAAGGATGAAACGTGGTAGTCAGCAAGTTTGTGTTTGCGGTTGGCAAAGTAAACTGCAATTACGCCGGCGGCTTTGGCGCTTAATAAATCAGTCTCCGTATCGCCAACGTAAACTGCTTCACGCGGCTTAATTTTTAATCTGCGCAGTGCCACGCGCAGCGGTTGAGGGTGCGGTTTGGGATGCCGGAAATCCTCAAATCCCACGACGACCTTTACAAATCGTTTAAACCCATAGCGATTCAAGATGTCCGCCGCGCTGGCTCTTACGCGACTCGTGACCACGCCTATCCGGTATAGTCTCGACAAGGACTTTACTGTGCTCACAGCATTGCTTGGCACCTTAACCAAATCAAAGGGGTACGGAAATTTTTTGGCGGCTCGCCAAAGTTTTCGGACTGAGGCAGTTGATTTGGTCGGTCCAAGGTTCTTGATTATATCAAACATTGTCATATGGTTAAACTCAGCGTACTTTGATTTGGAAAACCGGCGGTGGCCAATTGACCTAAAAAAATGGGCAAAGAACTCGGCATTGGCACCTAAAGAATCAATCAGCACCCCGTCAATGTCAAAAATCACTGCCTTGATTTTCATGCGCGGCTCCGGTTACTTTTGCAACCATAGTTCTAATTGAAGTCAGTAAATGTTTGGCTTCCTCAAGACTGATCATCAGTCCCACACCCACGTAGGTCGTAACGCCAATTATACCCGCGCCCACTGCCTGAACCAACACACCTACATAGGTATTCATATCGACCCATGGAGCGATGAGATACAAACCAACGTAGGTTGTCAGCCCAGCAATCACGGAGCTGATCCCGACTTTAAGGGCATTGATGATTAGGTAATCGTCGTGGATATTACCGATTTTATGATGAAGCTCTGCCACCAACATAAGCAGCTGAATGATTGAAGTCAAAGAAAATGCCAGCGCCATGCCAGGCACCCCAAAGCGCATTACCAAGAAATACGTGACCGCCACATTGAGCGCTATAGTAATCAGTCCAATGATAACGGGCGTGGCGGTATTGTGTCTGGCGTAAAAAGCACGCATAAATAGCGGAGACAAGCCTTGCGCAAACAAGGATATTACGAACAGTCCCAGGGTCAGGGAAACTAACTTGGTCGCTTCGAAGTCGAAATTTGTTCCCTGTCCAGCTCCGTAGATGAGACGAACGATCTGCGCTCTCTCTACCAGCATCAAGACTGAAATTGGGACAACAAAAAACATGATTTGAATGGCTGTTTTGGCCAGCACGTCCTTAAATCCATGATCGTCGCGCTTGTTATAGAGGTCAGAAAGAGTTGGAAACACCGCGAGCGCAGCACTGATCGCAAATATGCTCAGGAACATCGCCTGAAGGTTGTTGGCATAATAAAAAGCTGAAAGCGAGCCGGAAGCCAAAAATGATCCAAAAAATGTGGCGATCAAGAATGTGACTTGCCCAGTACCCATAGAAAAAATTCGCGGCCAATACAATTTCCAAAAATCAAAAAAATGCCGATCCAAATGAATGGTGAGCGAATACCGAAATTTCAAAACAAACAAGCTCGGTATTTGGACCAACAAATGCAAAAGAGCGCCGAGGACAACCCCAAACGCAATGCCATTTGGGCCGAATATGGGATAGAAAAACACGATGCCGCCGATTATGCCGAAGTTATAAAGCAACGGAGCTACAGCCATGAGCGTAAATCTCTTGTAAGTATTGAGAATGCTCGAAACCACCGAAGACACAGCGAACAGTACGGGAGTGATCAAAAAAATTCTGCTGAAAGTTTTGGTCAGCTCATAAGTCTCAACGTCAAACCCGGGAGCGATTAATCGGATCAGTGGATCAATAAACAGGAATGCCACGAGCGCCAATGCCGCCATCGCAACGAATGTGATGTTGAGCACTCCCGAAGCGAAGCGGAACGCGTGCTCCCGATCCTTCATCAGAACTTCGGAAAAAATCGGAATAAACGCCACAGAGACCGTGCCCAAGATCAATAAATTAAAAATAAAGTCCGGAATGCGAAAAGCCGCGGTATAGGCGTCAACCAGCGTGGACGTGCCAAACTGGTGGGCCAAGATCGCGTCGCGCAGCAAACCCGAAATTTTGGCCAGCAAAGAAAAAACTCCGATAATCAGAGTCGCTCGGCCAACACTGTCTAATCGCTGGGTGATAGTCATTTTTTCAACATTACCGCCCAATAATCATCTCTACTGCTCATTGACGAATAACTCAAATCACTGCCTGCAAGGACATTGGTCGTGCTCCAGACTGAATGCAGGTCCGTACTGACCCGATGGCGAAACTCATACGGTTTGCTGCCGCTCTGCCTCTGAAACAGCATGCTGTAAGCGGCAGTGGGATTGAACAGCAACCCAACCTTAACCTCAAACGGCAGGCGGTAAACGAGCAAAACCTCATTTTTCTGCGCCGGCACTGCGTTCAGCCAGAACGAAAATTCGGTTTTGCCTGATTCGGTCCGGACAAACACGCGATCCCATTTCAACTCTCCCCAATCCCAGCTGTTCAAATCCGGATCCTTGCTTAACCCTGCAGAGTATGAATCAAGATGCGGCCCTTGTTCGATGCCTTCGGTAAAAATTAATTCAGAACCGAGCGGCGCCAAGATTCTTACAAAGTTACGATTTACCTCTGCTGCTGTATTAAACCTGCTTAAACGCAAATAGTTGATAACTGTGCCGTCAGAGGCAATTTTGGTGGCCAGTTCGGCGTTTTGCACTATCTCCAAATCTGTCTTAGTGCCGCCAAGATTGGAATTGACTATGGCCAGATAGTCATAGTCTGTCTCCATAACCTGTCCGCCAAAATTAAGCTTGCTGACTCGATCCTGCACTGCTTCATTTTTGCTATAAAGAAGCAGCTGCTTATTTTGCAGATTCTCGTAAAGTATCTCAAATAGTACGTACCAGTCCTCTCTCCTAAGATTAGTCAGGCGGTTGAGGAGAACCGGCGCGAAATCCGCAAGGAATTTCTTTGGCTCGTTGGTCTGCCGGTCATAATCCATAGAACTTTTATATTGGGCGACTTGCTGAAAATTTGCAGAAGTCAGCGTGACTCCGTAGGTATCCATATGTATGGGCCCAACTAACATAAGTAAGTCTTCAAATAATTTCGGAGTGACAGCGATCACGCCATCAGCCGTCTCTTGGCCCTGCTCCAAGAAATAGAGCAATTTTTTGCTGCTCAGACTGAAATCCACAAACCAATTAGCGTCGCGCATAGCCCAGCGCTTAATCTGCGGCTGGAACGGGCCAGGGGCCGCAATCAGGCTGTTGATCCGGCCGTCCAAGTCGTAAACGCTGTCAATGGCGAGATTTTTAATCCGCCCGTCCTCGACTTTCAATACGCCATAAGTGCCGATAAATCCTCCGGTCGCGCGAGCTTCGTCATAATTCTGAAAAGCCAACAAATACGTTTTTTGTCCATCGCCGGAAAACGCCAAAAACAAATCTTCCAAATCAACCAGTTTTTGCAGCACAACCGTCAGCTTATCTATTTCGTCCAAAACCGGCAGATCCGAAATAGTACTAAGCTTGGATTTGGCGCTTCTTAGCAATTGCAGGCTATTGGACAAATATGTCAGGTTGTCTTCAAGCTTCTGGCTGAAGCTGGGAGTGTTAACCCCATTGCTGTCGAGATTGAGGTCATCAAAAAATTGCAGGGCGCTGGCCAGATTTCTGCCCGCTTCTGAGAGCAGATAGGCGCCTTCAAGGACATCCTCGGCATCTCTAGCCTGCGGGACAAGCATGGCCAGATAACGATATGGATCAAACTTTTCCTGGGCGATCGAAAGGTCATCTTGCGCCGACTTAAACTGGGCTTCGGCTTCGTCAAATCTTTGACTTTGCAAACTTTTAGAAGCCTGGCTTAAATCTTCATAAGCGTTCGTTGCTGCGCCCAAAATTTCCATAGCCTGACTGCGCCCGGAAGAAAGGTATTTTGCAGCATACACCACAGATACTGAAAGCATTGAGATCAGAGCGAATGACAGAATGCCGCGCCAGTTGCGAAAGGCTTTCATTCTTCTGAGCGGTCTGGCTGGCTTGCCCAAATAAATACTGCGGTCAACATCATACCGCTCATGTGAAGAAGCCTTTCTCTGCAGCGGCCCCATATCAAATTTTGTCGGTAGATAAGGCATATATTTAACTGCGAGAATACCTTGAGATATTAAGGAGTATTCCGACTCCAGCTAGAGTCAGAGCCAGCGCTGACGAGCCGTATGAGACAAACGGCAAAGGTATGCCGGTCAGAGGAATGGTCTTGGTGATTCCTCCGATATTGATCAAGGCTTGCAGGACAATCCAGGAAGTGATGCCGACCGCTGCCATTTTGCCGAAATTGTCCTGGGCTGACAGGGCGATTTTGAAGCCACGGTAAGCCAGGATAAAAAACATCAGCAGTACCAAAGCGACTCTTGCAAAACCCAGTTCTTCCGACATAATGGCGAAAATTGAATCCCCTATCGGCTCGGGAAGATAATTATATTTCTGTCTCGACTGGCCAAAACCCAAGCCCCATAACCCCCCAGAGCCGATTGCCAGAAGCGCTTGGTTGATTTGGTAGGAGATACCCAAAGTGTCTGACTGCGGATTCAGGTAGGCCAAAATGCGCTGGAGCCGATAGGGCGCCGCCTTTATCGCCAACCAAAACACCAGCAAGCCAACTCCTGCGGCAGAAGCGAGGTGCTTAAGCTTGGCCCCGCCGACGAAAAACATGCTGGCGACCACAGCGACCAGTACCAGCATCGTGCCTATGTCTGGCTCCAGCATGACTAGACCGGCAATCAGTGCGGAGATCGCAAGACTCGGAAGAAATCCATAATACAAATCGTGGACATGCTGCTTCCGTTTATCAAACCAACTGGCCAAATAAAGAATCGTTGCGAGCTTGACGAACTCGGCCGGCTGAAAAAGAAAGAATCCGAAATTAATCCATCTTCGGGCGTTGCCGACCTTAAAGCCAATTCCCGGAACCAGCACTAATACAAGCAAAATTATCCCGATCAGTACCAACAGCGGCGCGACCTTCTGCCAAAAATGGTAATTTATGCGGGATAACAAATACATTAAAATCAAACCCGGCACGGCTCCGAACATGAGCTGCCTTAAAAAATAATAGTAATTATTTTCGAATCTCTCATAAGACAGGACTGTGGATGCCGATGATACTGCGAGAAGTCCAAAAACAAGCAAAGCCAGAGCCACAGTCAGCAGAATATAATCCGGTTTGGGTAAAATTTTGCGCTTCATAGTTGATTTACGATTTGCTCGAACTGTTCACCGCGATCAGCTTCATTTTTAAACATATCAAAACTGGATGTGCCTGGGGAGAAAAGGACCACGTCTCCGGCAGCTGCCATCAACATCGCCTGCCTGACTATTTCCGACAAACTTCTATCACCGTTGGCTATCTGGCCGCGGTAACCTGCCACCGCACTAATTATTTTCGGCGCTACTTGGCCAATCACAATCAATGCCTTGATGTGGGGAGAGCTTAATATCTTTTTGCCCAAAGCGCCAAAATCCAGTCCCTTATCGTATCCGCCAACAATTAAAATTACCGGTTGGTCAAATGAATCAATCGCCGCCATGGTTGATTCAATGTTGGTGCTGAATGCGTCATCTACGATCAAAATGTTCTTAAACTTCCTGATGGGATTGAGTCGATGCGGCAGCGGAGGAAATTCGGCAATTACCCGCTTAATCGTATTTTCATCCACCTCAAATATTTTTGCCACTGTGTATGCCGCAGCGACATTATGCCAGTTGTGCTTGCCCAAAAGCCGGCTTGGCATGCGGGCAACCTCGTCAGGGTCAAAAAAAAGCTTTCTTGCCGCTCCTAATTTGGCAAACCACCGCGGCAGCTGCTTGCTTAGGACGGCGAAATCTGTGCGAGATTGATGCCTCAGTATATTGCTTTTGGCCTCGACGTATTCTGAAATGTCTTTATGATGATTCAAGTGATCAGGCGTGATGTTTAATACCACGGCGTATTTGGGGCTTTTGTGTAAATCTTGCAGCTGGAAACTGGAAAGTTCCAAAACCACCAAATCATCGCTCACAAGTTCATCAAGAAAATCAAACGGATCTCGACCCACATTTCCAGCAAGCCAAACCTTTCTGCCACCTTGCTTCAAAATTTGATAAACCAAATTGGCCGTAGTGCCTTTGCCTTTCGTGCCAGTAATGCCAATGATGGGGCAAGGGCAAAGGTCAAAAAACAACTTGGTTTGGCTGTAGACCAAAATTCCGCGGTTTAACGCTCGGGTTATGGGCAAAGAGGCATACGGCAATCCAGGGGTGCGAAACAAAACTTCAAACGGCTGGAGTTTCTCATCAAGCTCAGGCCAGGATTCCCATTCCAGTGTTTCAAACTTGATGTTTTTTTCTCTGAAATAATCGACTAAACCTTGGTTGTTGACACCAAGTCCGGCTATGGCTATTTTTTTACCCTGCAATTCTGCCAGCGTCATCTCTTTATCACAGCTCCGAAGTGACCCGCTACGTTTTGACTCATATAAGCCAGCTGGCCGTTGACTAAGACCTGTTCCATGCCGTCTGGGTAAATAAAGGGGTGTTCGTAAGTCGCCCGGTCGGTGATTTTTTTAGGGTCAAAGATCACCAGATCTGCGAAATGATTTTTACTGACTTTACCCCTGTCCGAAATGCCTAAAATTCTTGCGGGCTCACTTGTTAATTTCCGGATAGCTGATTCCCAGTTGATCGTTCGTTTTTCCCTGACCATTCTAAGAAACCTTGGCATAGTGCCAAAACAGCGCGGATGGACCAGGCTTTCAGTTTCCTTGGAATACCCGGCGCCGTCAGTAGCCACCAACGACAATGGAGAAAAAGTCAGCAATTCTACCTGCTGGGCAGACAAATTATGATCAAACACAATGGCCTGCGTCTCGCAGGCGGACAGCACATTCAAGACCGCTTCTTCGTTGCTGACTGCTTGGTTGGCGGCTATTTGGGCGATAGTTTTTCCTATAAACCCCGGGTTGTGCTGAGCCATCGCGATTACTATTTCTCCCAAATTTTCCTCAGCGGCGCGCAGATAATCCAAGATTTTTCGGCGTTCCGCAGGCTGATTGATCCGGCGCAGAATTTGGGTGCGTCCGCCGTCATACGCCCACTTCGGCAGATAGGTATAGAGCACCGACCATGACGTGTCATATGGGTAGACGTCGAAGCTTAAATCCAACCCCTGATGATATGCTATCTCCAGTTTGCTCATGACACGGTCAAACAAATGCCAATTTTTCTGGCCGCGGATTTTCAGATGGGAAATTTTAAGCGGGACCTCTGAACTTTTGGCCAGCTCGATGACCTCGTCCAGCGCTTCCAAAATGTGACTGGCCTCCGACCGCAAATGCACGGTCAGATACCGGCCATGAACTTTCAGCACGCGGGTCAAAGCGGCCAGCTCTTCTTGGCTCGAATTGACTTCGTGAGCATAAATTAAGCCTAAAGAAAAACCAAACGCCCCTTCTTCCAATGACTTGCGCAAAATGTCTTCCATGATTTTGATTTCATCAGCAGTCACGGCCCGAATCTGGTCCGCCAAAAGACCGCGCCGGATTGTGGCGTGGCCAGCCAGACTCCCGACATTGACTCCTAACTTTTTTTGACTAAGGCTTGCCACAAACTCGGCAAACGTCACCCAGTTAAGATTGACCCCGGAAAGGTCATGCCATTTTTGCACGGCTTTGATCGCTTCTTGGGTGGGCAGAGGCGCCAGCGAAGCGCCGCAATTGCCGACAATGATTGTGGTAATCCCCTGGGCCAGCATGCTTTTTTGGTCTGGCTGGTCAAACAGCGTCCAGTATGAATCCGAATGGTTTTGGATGTCGATAAAACCAGGGGCCACAAACTTGTCTTTGGCATCAATCACCTGCTGCGCTTTTGCTGCAGGGATTGACGGGGATATCTCGACAATTTTTCTTTTTTCGACGGCAATGTCAGCTCGGTAGGCCAGCTTGCCAGTCCCGTCAAGAATCGAGCCATTTTTTATAACAACGCTATACATGTTACCTTCCAATTAAATTAATCGCGACTCCGATAAACGCAGCTACCCCGGAGACCACCCAAAATCGCATCGTGACTTTGGTTTCCGGCCAGCCTTGGGCTTCAAAATGGTGATGCAGGGGGCTGGAAAAAAAAAGTTTTTTTCCGCGCAGGCCTCGGCTGGCCCACTGGAGCAACGTCGAGGCTGATTCCAAAACTAAAATAAAACCAATAATTGGCAGCACGGCCACGGAATTGGTCAAAAAAGCCATGACAGCCAAAACTGTTCCCAGCGACATTGAGCCGGTATCGCCCATAAAGAACCGCGCCGGATAGATATTGAACCATAAGAAAGCCAGTAGGGCGCCAGAAATCACGCCAGCAAGCGCTGCCAGTTCAAACCGGCTTTGGATAAAAGCAATCAGGCCATAAGCAAAAAAACTCGTAGCCAAAACCCCACCGGCCAAACCATCCAAGCCATCGGTTTGGTTCACGGAAAAGCTGGTCGCTATCACGACGAAGATAAACAACGGAATATACCACCAGCCAATGGAAAAATCGCCGAATCCCGGAATATGCAAAATATCAAATTCAAGTTTGTAATAAAACCAATAAGCGCCAACCAGCGCGACCAGCAAGTAAGACAACATCCGGTGCCTCACCCGCAGTCCTCCGCCTATTCCTCCGCCTATTCCTTTGATTCCTAAATAATCATCAAGCAAGCCAAGCAGAGCGGTTGCACCCAGTACTCCCAAAGGTAGAAGGGTTTGCTGGCGAGTCACGAAGTTTAAGCGGTGAAAAAAACCCCAACCCAATTTTCGATCAAGAAACCAAAATACCACTGCCAACAAAATAGTAGTCGCCCAAATCAGTACTCCGCCCATGGTCGGAGTGCCTTGTTTTTTTTCATGAAGTTTGCTGTAAACCGGAGTAGAGCCGTCAGCGCGGATTTGCTTGCCCAATTTATGCTTATACAAAAAGTTGGTTAAAAGCGGGGTTAAACTAATAGCCACAATAAAGGAAATTGTGGCCAGGGAAAAAATTTTGATAATCGCGTCAGTTGTTGGCATTTTTATTTTCGGTGAAGCGAAAATTGCTCCCAAATTATACCACACTAAGGCATCTCTGACAAAGATAGCGAGGGCATGCCGCTTTGAGGACAATTGGTCGACGCTTCCATGCGTCGACCTCTTAGGCCGTCCATCGGCCGTGTCCGAAAAGCGGCTGCCCGAGCGTCATTCCAAGCGAGCCTACCATCGGTAAACCTTATTTATCCATTCCAAAAGTTTTTGGCTGTCCGCCTCCCGATCATCACTCCCCAAAATAATCGTAATCACAGCTTGGTCATTATTTTCCACGCGCAATATAAGATTACCTTTGGCCTGTGAAGTAAAACCAGTTTTCACTCCGGTAACTGCGTTGTTTTCCGCAAGCAGTTTGTTGGTGGTAGTGAGTTTATGGCTGTATTCTTCGTCCGCTGAGACCAATTCGGTTTGTTTGATTTTGACTATTTCTGAAAGCAACTGGTATTTCAAAAATTCATTGACGACAATCGACAAATCATGCGCGGTTGAATAGTTATCGCCATAGTCCCACCCCACCGGATTGCTAAAATTCGTCGAATGTAAATTTAATTTGACCGCCTCCTCGTTCATCATGGCAGTGAACTTATCCAGTCCCCCTCCGTAACTGGCCAGGGCCAAAGCGGCATCATTGCTTGATGATATCAAAAGCCCATAGAGCAAATCCCTCACGGTAATTCTTTCATTCGGCACCAAGCCCATGCTGTTGCCGACCACGTTGGTATCCGCTCGTTTAACTGTCACCACGTCACCCAATTGGAAATTCTTTACCGCAACCAGCGCGGTTATGAGTTTGGTCAGGCTGGCTATGGGAAGCCGTTCATCCAAATTTTGGGTAAACAGGATGGTGCCCGAAGCCAGATCATAAGCAAACGCGGCGCGAGATTGCAGATTGGGAGGACTAATGTCGCTGGCCAGCTCCGGACTGGTGGAGCTGGAAACAGTACTTACCCCCAAGACACTCAACTGATTTGTTTGGCTAAAGTCCTTTATCGGCCTCGGCAGAAAAAGCAAGGCGATGGAAAGACCCAATATCGTATAACTAATTCTTTGGAGCATTGTACCTGGGATTGAATTTTGTTTGACTTAATGATACCATTAAAAAACTGGAGTTAAAAAATTATATGGAACTCATGGTAACTGATGATAACTTCGAAACCGAAGTTATTAAGTCTGACAAGCCGTTTTTGGTGGATTTTTGGGCCGAATGGTGTGGGCCGTGCAAAATGGTTTCTCCGGCAGTCACCCAGATTGCCGAGGAAATGCAGGATCATTTGCGGGTCGGCAAGCTCAACGTGGACCAAAATCCCAAATCCACCATGAAATACCAGATATTCAGCATTCCTTCACTCAAAGTTTTCAAGGAAGGCAAAATTATCGGCGAGATGGTCGGAGCCATGCCCAAGCCGGTCATTGAACAAAGACTCAAAGCTATTCTTGGGCTAGGTTAACAAAGAAAAATCCGCGTCGATGACGCGGATTTTTCGCATACTGCCTTTACTGCGTTTCACTCAATCCTTCAGATCATGCTAGTTATTTATCTTAAAAGCGGCCGCTTGAAACCGCGCACAACCCAAAGCAAAACTACAGCTCCGATTATGGCGACAATGAAACTTGCAAAGCTAAACCCAATAACTGTCGGACCGCCGAATAGTGTGACAATCCAACCACCAATTAGGGCACCCAGAATTCCAACCACGATATTTGTCCCGATCCCCATGTCCTCATCTGTCTTCATGATAATACTGGCTACCCAGCCCACTATTCCTCCAAACACGATCCAAAGTATTATATTCATTTTTCTCACCCCCTCTAAATTAACTAAATCTTACGCTTTAAACGATTATTGCTTTTCCTTAGTTACATCACAACTGGATAAAATTAACAAAAAAAAGCCATAAAGTAGGCCATTTTTTTAGAAATTAGCAATTAGAAACTTCTATTGTAGTAGTAAGCGAGGGTTTTGGCGAAAAAAGAATTGCGAGCGGCTCCCATGCCGCGAGCACTTAGTCCCGCCTTAGCGGGACGTCTTTTTTCGTCCGAAACCCGAGCGACACTTAAGTATGCCTATCGGCCACACTGGATGCGCCATAAGAGTCCGGTTTGGTTTTGACCTCAAACCCGTTGCCTCGAATCATGCCGACTATTTCATGCATCATTTGCTTGGTTTCGCCATTCGGGCCGATATCCACATGAATCGTCAAACCAAAGTCGGAAATGTCACGGCTTTTCAAAGCTTCAATCAATTGCTCGGCCAGCCGCAGCGAAAGCAGCGCTTCTTCAAAAATTCTTTGCCTGAGCGTGTGGATTTGGGTTTCTGACCTTTTGGACCAAAAATAGATGCCGCCCTTATTTTTGCGGTGCACGACGATGGCTGACACAAACTCGGCGATGCCGCTGTGTCCTGACATAGAATCGCTGCCAATGATAAGTTCATAGTCAAGTCCTGGTTCTGCTCCGATATAAGCAAGCAGCTTTGATAACATGTCGTCCCAGTTCAAGCTACCGTAAGTCTGGCTTTTGAAGTCACTAAAAAACAGGCCAGTCTCCTGTTTGGTTTTCGTCTTAAGCATTTGTGCGTCCATAGTCATCATCGTAGCGCAAAATGTCGTTCTCGTCAAAACTGCCAAGCGAGACCTCCACAAAAAGCAAAGCTTGATTAGCGTCCGTGTTGACGACCCGGTGCTTGGCTCCCTGAGGAACCTCCACGCGAGACCCCGCTGAAACTGCTATTTCTTTACCACCCAGTACCACCTGGCCTTTGCCCTGCACTATCAACCAAAATTCCCTGCGTCCCTTATGTGACTGGTAAGACAATCGCTGCTTGGGGTTAACTGTGATTTTTTTGACCACAGCGTGGGGTCCGAGGTCATTCTCTACCTCGAATTCAGCAATGACCTCAAAACTCCCCCACGGCCGCTCTTCAAATTGTTTCGCATTTTTTGCCATTCACGCTCTCGCTTAAGGTTTCCAGTCCAGGATAGCCACCCCTCCGCGAATTTTTTTGACCATGACTTTTTGCTTCTCTTTCCAACCAAGCTGGGAGAGAAATTCCACCGGGATTGAAACGTTCAAGCTGCTGCCGCTGCGGGTTATCTTCCTGACGTTTCTTTGGTTGAATCTTCGGTTAGCCATAAATCATGATTGAAATAATGATATAAATCAGTATAACAAAAAACAATAGCTTGCGTAAAATCCCGCGTTTGTCTAACAAAGGGTGTAATTACACCAAAGATTAGACAACAACTTATGCAGCTGGCTGCAAATTCTTTTAGCTCTTTGATAGTAAAAGAAAAGGCGGTCGAAGCGCGAAGCGACGACCGCCGAGTTCCTGTGAATTCCGACCCCACAGGAAAAGGATTGTAAATTTCGGTCGAGGGTTACCTTCTCCGAACCAACTCCGGCGGCCTGAGCACGAAGCCGAAAACGGCCTCATCGGGCAACCCCAAGTCCAAGAAAGGCGCACCGCACTCCATGGTTTTGCCATCCCAGAGGAAAGCACAGATTCGCCGCAAACCCTTGTGTTCACGGTAATCTAGCGAAGCGAGACCCATGAGGTTACGACCGAGTTCGAGGTGCAGCTTGGGGCGGTGGATCGGGAGCGCGTAACACTCGTACGGGTTGATGAACCGTCCAAGATGCCATTGCTGCCCGAAGTCGAGTATCGGCTGGAAGTCAATGGACCGGGAGAAGCCTACCAGAGTAATGTCTGTTGGAACCACCCCTTTGTGATCAACTGTCCAGAGCTCACCGAGACGACGGACATCGTCGTCAACGGGTGTATTCGGTCCGGCCCGACTGATCATAATATTCCACCCCCAGTCATATCTGACTGGAATTTGTGGAAGTGTGACCAGGAGATTGGGACGAAGCACTCTCCCATCCACGGTGACGGGCGACTCGATCGGTTGACTCGACAAAACTGTTTCTTGTTGTGACATAATCCCCCTTTTGTTGACAATGTGTACTAAGACTGCATATCATCATACATTAAAAATTGAATTAGATCAACCCCAAAACCAAACCAGAAACCCGTTCGAGTTCCTGTTTTAAAAAATGATGAAAATTTTCTTTTACCAAAATGTGGTTCCTGCCTTCAGTAAACTTTTTGCCTTCGTCAAGACTTCGGCAGAGAAGTCGGCGGGCAGGCGAATCGATCGACCAGCTGGCAGTTTTTGTCTCTACAACATT
>JACQJI010000023.1 GCA_016198045.1 Candidatus Doudnabacteria bacterium | reverse complement strand
TGTTAATACTTAGTATTAACATAAAATTATGCGCACAAGCTCATTAGTCACAATTTCACTGCCGCCAAAAATTCTTAAAGAATCCGAGAGGGCCGCACGAAGCCAGAATATGACCCGCTCGGAGCTTTTACGTACTGCTCTTCGGCGCTACTTAGAATCAGCTAGAAGGGTTTCCAAGAAAAAACTCATCCAAATGGAAAAAGAAGATGCGCGACTATGGAAGAAAATTGAAAAAGATTATCGGCGCATTCGGTCCGAATTGATCAGGGAGCGATATCCTTATCTTTTTGAGTAAAAATGATTTTCTTAGACAGCAGTGTTTGGATAGCGGCAACTCTTTCTGAAAAGGGTGCCTCAGCTGAAATAATTCGTCAAGCAAAGAATCGAGAACTAGAAATAATAAGCTCTCCTGATGTATTTGAGGAAGTAACCAGGAATTTAAACCAGAAATACCCTGCCAAGCTTCAGTATTTTCTAGATTTGTTCGATTCTGCAGGCGTAGTTTTGGTCCAGCCCGACAAACGGACGATCCTAAGAGCAAAGAAATTAATTAACGTTTTTGATTCGTTAATATTGGCCGGAGCCATGAAAGCCGGATGCGAATTTTTGATAACGCTAGACCGCAAGCATTTCTTGGCTCCTAGGGTTTCAAATGCCTCTGGAGTCCAGATAATATTACCGGGAGATTTTTTGAGAAATTATCTAAGGTAAAAATGATGTTTATTAAAACTTTTCACAAATTAGATAAACGAAGCGTCAAAGAAGCCGGCGGCAAAGGCGCTTCGCTTGGAGAAATGACCCAGGCGGGCATCCCGGTGCCGCCGGGTTTTGTGGTACTCGCTTCGGCCTTTGACCAATTTTTGGAAGAAACAGATTTGGACAGCGACATCGAAGCGATTTTGAAAAAAGTCAACCATCAGGATGTCAATTCGGTTGACAAAGCTTCCAACGAAATCCGGGATTTGATCCTAGATGCAGCAATGCCCAAGGACTTGCAAAAGGAAATTCTTGAGCATTTCAAAAAGCTCAAAGCCAAATTTGTGGCAGTGCGCTCATCGGCCACAGCCGAGGATTCCAAAACCGCTTCCTGGGCTGGCGAGCTTGAGACCTACTTAAATACCACAGAAAAAAACCTTTTGGCCAATGTCAAAAAATGCTGGTCGTCGCTGTTCACTCCCCGCGCCATTTTTTACCGCTTCGAAAAGAAACTTCACAACAAACCGGTTTCGGTGGCAGTGGTGGTGCAGGCCATGGTCCAGTCAGAAATCTCCGGCATTTGCTTCACCGTCCACCCAGTGACCAAAGATTACAACCAAATGGTCATCGAGGCCGCGATCGGCTTGGGAGAGGCGATTGTCGGCGGGCAAGTGACTCCAGACACTTACGTGGTGCACAAAAATGATTTTTCGATTCTGGACATCAATGTGTCTGAACAAGCGTTTTATTTAAAGCTTAACCCCAAAGGTGGTCTAATTCGCGCGAATAAGCGAATAACAAAACAAAAGCTTACGGGCAAGCAAATAGTTGAGATTGCCAAGATTTGCAAAAAAATTGAGGCGCATTACAAGCATCCGCAAGACATCGAGTGGGCTTACTACAAAGGGAGATTTTACATTACTCAATCCAGACCAATAACGACCCTTTAACATGAGCAATAAATCCATTTTGAAAGGCATGGGAGTCAGTGTTGGCAAAACGACCGGACGAGTTTGCGTCGTTCGTTCAGAAAAAGATTTTGTCAAACTTAACGATGACGATATTTTGGTGACCAAAATCACTGACCCGAGCATGACGCTGATCATCAACAAATCAGCGGGGATTGTTTGCGACATTGGCGGCATGACTAGTCACCCGGCAATTATTGCGCGAGAGTTGGGGATCCCGGCCGTAGTTGGGACGAATAATGCCACTGAAATTTTGAAAGACGGGATGCTAGTCGAGGTTGATGGCACGAAAGGCGAAATTTTTCTTAAAGAGTAACTATGGACAAGCTAGTTTGGATAGAAGAGCTAATCAGGTCACTGGTCAAAGGCCATCGGCTTATGGATCCTTCAGCTTGGGCTCCGCCAAATCCTTTTTTACTTGATCCCTTGATCGAGGATTTATGGCTTGCCAAAATCAAGCAGGCCAAAGACATTGTGAAAGAAAGAGGTATAACTTTTCGCCAAATAGCTGACGCCATCATGGGCCCAGCCTGCGTCCGCAAGGAATTCCGGTGGGCGATATGGGGAGCAAAATTGCGGCAACTGCCTTTGGATTACTTGCTTGAGCTCATCACTTTTTACAAAGATATTTTGGAAACCAGAGCCAAGGCTGATCCGTTTGCTCTCAATAGTGCCTATTGGCATACTGAAGACCAGATCGAATCAATCGTCGATAAAACTGCTTGGCAGGAAGCAACTCCGGAAGCGCGCAAAGTGATTGGCCAAATTTCAGCCAATTGCCCGCCCTTGGCTTGGGGTTTGCATACAGATTTTTTCTATCACCGCGCCTATGAAGTCTATGGGCTTTACAAGCTTGATGATGGCAATGTCTTAATGATTCGGCAATTCGGCCTATTCCGAGCGCCTGATATTTGGCCGCACAGCGCCAGCTTTCCGGTCAGTACTGTCATCATCTACGGCATTTACCACGATTTACATTGTGACTTCGACTATATTAATCATTTCACAACAGTAGATAACATTCCGCAGAAGCTTAAGCTTTATAATGTAGTCATAGACGGCAAGGCCGTAAATGATCCAAAAGAGCTAGATGTCGTAAACAATGCTATTATTGAGATGGCAATGACGCAAGACAAACATTTGAAAGCTCTAGACAACGAAGGTCAAAAAAGACTTACCGTGCTTTCGAAATACTATGCGCTTAAAGAATTTTTTGAGCTGGCAGGAATGCCGTGGTATCCTGAAGACGAAGTGTTTAAAAGATTTACTAACCGTCCCTTGCTGAACGTGAAATTTTCCAAACTCGAAGAAAGTGAGCGCGAGAAATTTTGGAGAAACTTATTCGATCCTTATGAAAAAGATACTGCTGCTTTTTACCCGCGACTTTGATCAGTGGACCCAGGAATTGATCAGGGAGTTTTTGGTTGTGCGTGCGGCAAAGATTTGGGGTATTACGTTTTCTGATCAGATCGTTCATTTCAATGGCAGAAGTTTTGAATGGTACCGCTATAAGCATGATCTGAAAAGAGTTAAAAATTTCATGGTACGTAAAAAATTATCAGATCCGATATTCAGCCCGCAGACTCAAAGAATGTACTTGGACAAAGTTGCATATCTCCGGCAATTGATCGAAGTTAATCCCGCAAAAATCAAAAACGGGGCGCAGTATTTCCGGCAAACCAAAGAATTATTTGTACAAATCTATCCCTATTATCCGGTGCCAGGTTTTGTCGGCGGGCTTTGGCGCGAGGACTTTCTCAAAGTCCACGGTAAAAGAGGCGAGCGGATTTTGAACCTGCTTTACAAAAGCCGCAGGAAAACCGAAGGAGTGGTCAAGGAAGTGGGAAACTTTTTGCGCAAATGGTTAGGCGATCGGGTAAAATTGCTGACGGTGAAAGAGGTGGAGGATTTAGTGGCTAGCCGCCGATGGCCTAAGCGGAACGTTTTGTTGGCGCGGTCTAAGGGTTATGTCTATATGAATGGCAAAATTCATCTTACTCATGATTTTCAGAAGCTTCTTAAGCAGAAAGGCTTGGTTATTGGCAATGCCGAGTCCGGGCCGGATCAGGCGGCTTTTAAAGGAACTGTCGCTTACCCTGGACGAATCGTCCAATCGAAAGTCCAGACGATTTTTAATTCTTCAGAAGTCAGCAAATTTAAGCAAGGCTCTGTTTTAGTCACTCCCATGACTTCGCCTGAGTACTTGCTGGCTATGAAAAAAGCGAAAGTGATTGTAACTGACGAAGGCGGGATTACTTGTCACGCGGCAATCGTTTCCCGCGAACTGAAAATTCCTTGTATAATTGGGACAAAAGTCGCCACTAAGGTTTTGAAAGACGGCGATTTGGTCGAGGTGGACGCCAGTAAGGGAACGGTAAGGAAGCTGTGAAAGATTTCTATACAATCCAGAACATGAAAAAGATCAGATGGGGAGTGCTGGAAGAAAACCAGCCAATCAGCCTGATGCCGGTAATGGAGCCTGGTTGGAGCGGTATCGTCAAAGACACGGGGAAAATTTTGGACAAACCCCAGACAAACAGCATTGTTCTGTATCGGAAAAATAACGGGATCATTTTCGTCGACCACAAAGAATGTACGGCTTTAGGAGAGTTCGCGTTAAGGAAGATCCTCAAAAATCCCAAATGGGGGTTGATGATTAACAGAGAAATTATTAAATCCTCGGATGAATTGACCAGGTATTCAAGCGGAATTTTCAGGGCGAACCTAGAAAAGAAGTCAAACCTTGAACTTTATCGGTTGTATAAAGTTTATCTGGATAAACAGTGCAAGGTCTATAATTACGGCGTGATTCCGGTTTATTTAGACTTTTATAAACCGCACCTGACTTCATATCTAGTTGAGTACCTGAAAGGTAGAAAAGACCTGTTTGCCCAACTCACCATCCCAGAAAAGCTTTCCAAAGTCCAGGAAGAAGAGATAAGCTTGCTAAAAACTGCAGTGAAACAAAAAAAGTTAAAGCAGCACATCGAACAGTACCGATATATGGGATATAACTTCGAAGGCCCTGCTTTTCCGGACAGTTACTTCATCAAGCGAATCAAAGAAGCATTGAGAGATAAAGTCAGGCCGCAAACCAAGATCGCGTTAATCAAACAACAAAAACTTAAGGAGAGAGAAGAACATGACAGGCTTGTCAAAATTTTGCAGATTGATAAAGAACACCAAAAACTGCTGAATCTGACAAAAGGGTTTATTTATTCCAAAGATTACCGGAAAATGAGTTTGGTCCAGTCATATTATGAGCTTGAACCCTTGCTTCGCGAATTAGCGAATCGATTTGATCTGACGCTTGCCGAAATCCGAAATTGCCGACTTGACGAAATCAAGCAAATGGCTTTGGGAAAGCCACGGCCTACGGAACTTTCCGCCAGAATGCAGGGTTGCTTGTTCGTGGTTTTAAATCGCAAATTGCCGGGCAAAGTTTTGGTTGATTCCAGGTATCACTCAATGCGGCATTATTTACTGCAGAAAGAAGACCTGACCGAAGTTAATTTCTTTCATGGCCAAACGGCGTGTATTGGCCGAGCAAGAGGCAGAGTTAAAATCATCAGCGGTGTTAAGGACCTAAAAAAGATGAAAGATGGAGACATAATGGTCGCTCAAATGACCAATCCGGATTTGGTTCCAGCTATGAAAAAAGCTGCTGCGATTGTCACGGATTTGGGAGGAATTACTTCCCATGCCGCAATCGTTTCTAGAGAATTAAAAAAACCCTGCGTCATCGGCACTAAGATCGCCACGAAAGTTTTGAAAGATGGGGATTTGGTGGAAGTTGATGCCAACAATGCCACGATTAAAAAAATATGAATAAGAAGATGAAACTGATCATTGTGGATTATTACGGGGTTTTAACCAGGGGGAGTTATCGAGAAACCTGTATGTGGCTTGCTAAGAAATATAAAATTCCATACGCAAAACTTTATGATGTGATTTATTACAAATACTTCAACCAAGCTGCCATGGGGAAAATCAGCGAAAAAAAATCCTTGGAAGGGCCGATTCAAGAGCTCGGTTTGAATGAGACACCGGAAAGCATTTTGAAAAAGCATATTTCTTTTCAGGTTACCAACAAGTCGGTTTTCAAGCTGATGTTCAAGCTTCAGAAAGAGGGCTACAAGATTTTGATTTTATCCAAAAACACGCCGCCGCAGTTTAAAGCTGCGCTTAAGAAGCTTGGAACCAGAAAATATTTTAGAAATATTATCAATACTTTTGATCTGAGACTAGCTAAGGGGTCAAAAAAGACCATGCAGTTTGTTTTGAGGAAATTTAAAGTTAAACCTCAGCAAGCAGTCTTTATCGACGACCAGGATTTCAACCTCATCGAAGCAAAAAAGATGGGGGTCAAGACCATTCACTATCAGGGGTTTAGGGACTTCCAGAAAAAACTTAGCAAATACTTATCCTCCTTCACCAAGGCTTCGGAGGACAAAGCATGAAGAAAATCAACAAAAAAGACTGGCGGTTTTGCTCGCAGCGCCAGCGCATGAGTCCGTTTCCCAACTACATGTCCATGGAAGCCATGTGCCGGCAAGCCAAAAAATATATCGGCTTAAACGTGCCGCATATTTTGATGTTGATGCAAGACCGGATCTTCAGCATTTTTATTCCAGCTGTCGAGTTTGAGCAAATCGCCGATAAGATGGTTGAACGCATTGCCAAAGACTCGAAGCTTTGCCGGCGATTGGTTGCGATTCAGCACAAGAACGGCAAAAAGCTAGTGGAGTTTGCCAAGAAATCCTTTCACGCTGACGTTTCGAAATTTACAAACAGACAGCTGGTTTCGGCATATGAAACTTACGAAAAACTCTACAAGGAAGTTTATGCCGGTTACGGCCACGTTTGGATTGTGGAAGACGCGCTCAACAAGAAACTTCTGGAAATCGTGCAAAAGCGAATAATAGATTTTGCGGCAGCCAGCGACACTCTTAACCAGCTGACTTTGCAGCCGGAAGCCATGGTGGCTAGGATTGAGCGTGAACATCTCTATGCCATGGCCGCTAAGATTATTCGGAATAAATTAAAAAGCAAAGCCGTGGAGAAATTAATCAAACAGCACGAGCGACGATTTTTCTGGCTGACTCGCGATTATGACGACCCGATTTTGGATTATGACAAAATCGCAGCAAGCCTCAAAGAAGCGCTCAAAAATAATCCAAAAAAAGTATATCGCGGAATGGTAGCCGAGCGCCTTGAGATCCATAAAAAGCAAAAAGAGCTTCGCCGCCAGCTTCGATTGACAAAGGGTGAGGCAGCACTGGTTGATTCCATGTTGGATTTGGCTTATCTCAAAGAATTGCGCAAGCGCTATGTTTCGGAATCGTTGTATTACTTTGACAAGGTTTTGATGGAGATTGGCAGTCGAACTTATTTAAGCCTTAAGCAAGTGCGGTTTTTGAGCACCAAAGATGTCAAAGACGGTTTGCTCAGGAAGCAAGACCTAACTTCTCGGGCAAATGACCGGATCAAGCTTGGCGCTTGGCTGGCCGATGGCAAGCAGACCAAAATTATGACCGGCAAGGAGGCGAAAAACTATCATGATGCCTTGATCGGATTTAACAAAAACACTTCGGTATTCACCGGAATGCCTGTGTCGCCAGGCATCGCCCGCGGGCCGGTGCGGATAATTTATGACCCGCATGAAATCAGTAAAGTTAAAAAAGGCGAAATCATTGTCACGATCCAAGTCGTGCCCAGCATGGCTCCCGCCGTGCTGCGGTCAGCGGGATTGATTTGCGACGGCGGCCACGGCATCACTACTCACCCGGCCATTATCGCCCGCGAGGCCGGAGTTCCCTGCATTATCCAAACCCAATTTGCACGGCATGTGCTCAAAGATGGCGACCTAGTCGAGGTTGATGGGTACAAAGGGATTGCCAGGAAAGTTAAGAAATAAAAAAATTCTCGGGCATTCCCCGAGAATTTTTTCAGTCTCGCTTAGTTTTACATTTCCTCTGCAGCCTGTTCGATTTCTCTGCCAAACGGTGTGGCTTGGTGCGGACCACCAGCATAGAATTCATATTTAAGCCCTTGCGCTCCGGCAACTTCGCGTTCCGGGCCGATTTCTCCCAGTTTTTTCATGAGCTGATCCACAGGCACGCCCAGCTCCGATGCAGCCGCGAGTGTGATGATCGAAGAGTGGCTGTTGGCAATCGCTACCACTCTTTGATCGGGACTGACCATGCCGCGATGGATAAGGTTTTCCACTTTAGCTAAATCTTTTTTGTATCGCGCTTCCATATGTGCTCGCGATTCAATGCCTTCGGGCAGTTCGTCGTCAGGAGAGAGTGCCCAGGCCTCCATGTCGCCGCCGGCACCGACTTTTTGCTGGTACTCTTCTGATTTAAGTTTTTTGCGGAATTCCGGATTCTGATCCATCCCTTGCACGCCCTTTAATCTTTTCGCTATGCCAAATTTAGGTAGGATGATATGTTCTGCAGGCACTCCGGCTGCCAGCAAAATTTCTCTTTCTAGTTGTACTTGCTGCTGGGTTCTTTCGGTGCCGGAATCGCGCAAGTGAAAGGTAATGTTTGGAAGCTCGGCGCCAAGTTGGTTAATAATAGCCTGCATGCTCTCGCGGACCTGGCTTTGCCCATGCTCAGTCAGGCCGCGGTTGGGCTTGCTTTTATCCGCCTCGCTTTCGCCGTGGCGGAGGACATAGACCGTGAGCGCCGGCCGTTCTTTTTGGATTTCCTGATCCGTTGGTCCTTGATCGAATTGTTTGAATTCAGGCATATATATTATATTAACATAAACTAAGCTTATAAAAAAACGGAGGCGGCAGCGGGCAAGTGCTAGAAGCACAAACCGCTGCCGCCTGAGAAGTGAGCGAGGCACGACGAGCCATGTTCTCAGAAGTTGGTCTCGGCGACCTTCTGCGCGCCGATGACGTGACCATCGGGGCTGCAGAAGAAGATGACGCCTTCGCATTCCTCCAAGCCCAACTGCTCCATGGGCAGGAGGTCGAACAGGCGCGCGGCATTGCTGATCGAGGTCTCGTGCGCACAGCCGACCTTCACCGCGACCGAGGTATCCTGCACGAAGTTGAGGTACCTGAGGGCGTCGTTCTTGAACGCGGGATCGTTGCCCGCGATGGCCACAAAGTCGGCGTAGATCTCGTGGACCGACTGCCCCTTGTGCGCCTTCATGAACTCGCCGCTCTGGAGATCCTTGAGCGATGCCTTGAAGCCCAGCCGCTCGTCGATGATCGGCCGCACTTCCGGGTGGAAGATCTCCCACAGTGTGAGTTCGGAGCGGATGAACGGCGACGCGTAGTACACGGCCTGCGTTCCGAACCGCTCCTCGAGCTGACGCACGAGGCCGATGTAGAATAGCGAGGCCAGGCGACACAGCTCGATTCCTGCCGAGGTGATCGTGCGGCGCTCCTGCGGTCCGGCCTGGACCGAGTGGGTGTGACGGATGAAGAGGGTAGCGCTGGCGGCGCCGTTCGGGACGTTGAGCGTGAGGTCCATCGGCATTCTCCCTGAAAAGTGGACGGGGTTGATGAGATGTGAAATGTGCTCGCTGTTGCAAACGGCTTCAACTCGCGACTGCGCGCAAGTGAGAGCACGAATTGTAACTGTATATTTTAGCAATTTTTTAGCCTTTTGTCAATGACGGCGCTTTCGGTCTATAATTACTTCATGAAGCCGAAGTATTTGTTTGAAACAAAAGATAAGTGGCTGTTGGGAGAGCACATCCCAGACTGCGATATTTTCTTTTTCCAAATCCCGGCCAGCTATTATAACAACGACATAAGCTACAGCTTTATCCAAAGCTACAAGAAGTTTTTGGGCGTATATAAACGATTCGCCCTGGATTTTTACGTGGGCGAAAAAGATTCTTTTGAAGTCGCCGAATCGGTGCTCAAGGCTTTGATTGAGCGTCCTAAATTTGGAAAAGATTTGGACAATAATATTACTAAATGGTCAAAAAAGCTTATTGATTTTTCGAAGAAAGTCTCCAAACTGCCGCTTAAGAGCTATTCCAATAAACAGCTTTGGAGACTTTATGAGCAAAACGACCGGATCCATACCAAGCTTTATACTTACGGCTGGCTGCCCGTGGCTGTGGATTTGTTCCACAACAATTTCACGAACAAGTTAAAAAGTTATCTGTATTCGGTTTGCAAAAATAAAGAAGAGGCAGAACAAGCTTTTTTGATTTTTACCACTCCGTCCAGAAAAACGATTGTGGCGGATGAGCGAGAAAAGCTGTTAATTATTTATGAAAAGTTTAAAAAGTTAATAAAAGTTAAAAAAGTTACAAAAGATCTTAAGAGTGCGCTTGGAAAGCACGTGGAGAAGTGGGGACATTTGGGATATATTTATGCCGGTAATGTAGAGCCGTTTGGAGAGAGCCACTATCTTAGGGAACTGCGGGAGCTGGCCGCGTCGAAAGTTGAGATCCGCGACTTGCTTGCGAAAGATGCCAAACAGCTTCGGGAAGTAAAGCAAAATCAGGCCAAGCTTTACAAAAAAATAAATATCTCGCCCTTGTACCGCCGGCTGTTTGAGTCAGCTAAAGACTTCGCATTATCCAAGCTCTTTCGCCGGCATGCCCAGCTTTTGAATTTGTACCTGCTTCACAATTCGCTTTTGCTGGAGATTGCCATGCGATTAGGTCTGTCGAGATACCAAGTCCAGTTTATGCTGAAGGGAGAAGTGAAAGACGGTTTGCTTCGCCGAAAAGTAGACAAAAAGCTCTTAGCCCAAAGACTAAAGCATTGCGCGTTCTATACGGAAAAAGGCTTTGAGGAAATTTATACCGGGGCCATGGAGCGAAAGCTGCTCAAAACCATTGCGACCAAAGTTGATAAAAATATCAAAGAATTTACGGGTCAGACCGCGCAATCCGGATATGCCAAAGGAACAGTAAAATTGATTTTCCGCGCCAAAGATACGGGTAAGATGAATAGGGGAGACATTTTGGTGAGCGTGGCCACAGACCCGGACATCGTTTCGGCCATGAAAAAAGCCGGAGCGATTGTTACCGAGCAAGGAGGTATCACTTCTCACGCCGCCATTGTTTCGCGCGAATTAGGTATCCCTTGCATCATCGGCACCAAAATCGCCACCAAAGTTTTGAAGGACGGCGATCTGGTTGAGGTCGATGCGAATAAAGGAATTGTGAGGAAGATATGAATCCCGTTAGAAATTGTTTACAGC
>JACQJI010000022.1 GCA_016198045.1 Candidatus Doudnabacteria bacterium | reverse complement strand
TTTTTATCAAAAAAGGTAAAGTTAGCTCTTATTCTGCAAGAAGAAAGAATGATAGAGAATGGATACACTCTTTTCTTTTTCGAAGTGATGATATTAGAGTAGAGTTTTTTGACTTGATTAAACGGATGGAGTTTCAATATTTAGAAGCTCCTTATGTTGACCAACCCAAAGATTTAACTCTTATCAACTCAAGCAAGTATTCTGGACTCCATATGGAAAAAGCCAAATGGGAAATCACCAAAATTGTTGGCGGCCAGAAAAAAACGCAATATAAACTCCGTGATTGGGTGTTTAGCCGCCAGCGGTATTGGGGTGAGCCGATCCCATTGATTCATTGCGAGAATTGCGGGATAGTGCCTGTGCCGGAAGAAGAATTACCTGTGACTTTGCCGGAAGTGAAAGATTATGAGCCAACCGGCACCGGCGAATCGCCTTTGGCTGTGATTGATTCCTGGGTTAATGTGAAGTGTCCCAACTGCGGAGGCCCGGCCAAGAGGGAAACCAATACCATGCCGCAATGGGCGGGAAGTTCTTGGTATTGGCTAAGATATATTGATCCTAAAAATGACAAAGAAATGGCGAGCAAGAAACTGCTCAAGCGCTGGACGCCGGTGGATGTTTATTTCGGCGGCATGGAGCATACCACTTTGCATTTGCTCTACTCTCGCTTTTGGAATCTATTTTTGTTTGACCAAGGGCACGTCACGGCCAAGGAACCGTATCTTAAGCGCGTGCCGCATGGGATTGTGCTTGGCCCCGATGGCGAAAAAATGAGCAAAAGCCGCGGCAACGTGGTGAATCCAGATGAAATTGTGGACAAATATGGAGCCGATGTTTTGAGAATGTACGAAATGTTTCTTGGCCCTCACGGAGATACAGTTTCTTGGAATGATAAAGGGATAGTGGGAGTGAAGAGGTTTTTGGATAAGCTATGTAAAGCATTTAATAACCATTTCGACCCCGCACTTGATGCGGGGGAGAAATCGCTCCCAGAAGCTCAAAGAGGGATCTCTCACTCCGTTCGAGATGGTAATATCGTTATCCACAAACTCATCAAAAAAATCACTTCGGATATCGAAGCCTTCAAGTTCAACACCGCCATTTCCGCTTTCATGGAGTTTTTGAACAACAATCCCCGAATGTCAAAACCGGATTGGGAAATATACCTGAAGCTTCTGGCTCCTTTTGCACCGCATCTTACGGAAGAACTTTGGCACCAGCTTGGGTATAAAGATTCAGTCCATCAGCAGCTGTGGCCGAAGCATGACGAGAGACTGGCAAAAGAAGAAAAAATCACGGTAGTTGTGCAGGTTCTAGGCAAAGTTAGGACTACAATCGAGGTCGAAGCGGGAAAGGAGAAGAGCGAAGTTAAGGCTCTTGCTCTGAAAGACCCCAATGTCCAAAAGTACCTTACGGGCAAGCAGATTGTCAAAGAAGTTTTTGTCCCAGACAAACTAATTAACTTCGTGGTCAAATGAGCGCGCTAATTTTTTACATCTTTCTTTTCTTGCATATAGTTTCCCTCGTGATAGGATTTGGCTCAGTAATCGTGGTTGACACCTTCGGTTTGCTTTGGATTTTGAAAAGGCGGGATTTAGCCGCGGTCAACCGGGTGGCGGATGTCACCCAAAAACTCATCTGGATCGGGTGGTTCGGTTTGGTTTTGTCCGGTACGGTTATGCTCACGAGCAAAGGATTCATAGATAACCTAATGTGGATCAAATTGTTTTTTGTGTTGCTGCTGGGGCTTAATGGGATTTATCTGCATGTGCTCAAGAAAGCTTTTGGCAAGTTTGAACAATCCAACATGGTACCCGTGATTTATAAATTCCGCATTGGTTTGGCAAGTTTCGTCTCCCAACTTGGGTGGTGGGGCGCGTTGACCATCGGGTATCTCCATGCCAACTGGCAGCACTACATCCCATGGCCCGCCAGCCCGTGGCTGTATATTGGCGGCATAGCCATAATGATTTTGGCAACAGCTTTGATAGGGGAAATAGTTTTGAGAAAAAAATAAAATCAAGTTCGGAATTGTGATAAGTTATGGACAAAATTTTACAAGCAGTAAAAGTCCTCAAGCGCGGCGGCATTGTGGTTTATCCTACGGATACTTCTTATGGCTTGGCCGTGGATGCTTTGAATGTGGAAGCAGTCAAAAAATTGTATAAAGTGAAGCAAAGAGATTTTCGGAATTCTCCCATTCACATTACTGTTTCGTCTTTAGCCCAAGCCAAAAAATCTGTTCAATTTAATCGTCAGGCGGAAAAGCTTTTTAGAAAATTTCTTCCCGGTCCCCTGACCTTGGTTCTTCCTCTAAAAAGCAGCCGCAAATCATTAAAAATTTTGTTCTCTAATTCGCGCGAATAGGAGAATAGTTTATGCGTTTGGATATTGTAATTTTGCCGTCCAAAAGTTTAAGCGAAAAGATTGGGAAACAGAATAAGGCTCTAGAAAAAGACGCTCCTTTAGTATTTAGCGTTGACAATAAAAAGTTATTTCCTCACATAACTCTCTACCACGTATCGGTGAAAAAAGAGAACCTGGATCAAATTTATCAAAAAGTTCAAGTGATAGCTCAAAGCACAAGTCCTTTTAAGCTTTTATCTCGGAGAATCAATAGTGAGGATGGTGTTTTTGTTTTGGATCTAAAAAATAACAGCCAGATTTATCGATTACATGAGCAAGTGGTAGAAAGCTTGGCTTCACTGAGACAACGAAGCTGGCGCAATTACAAAGGGTTAACTGGAATACGAAAAAAACTGGTAAACAAATATGGTCATAGACATATCCTAAAGTTTTTTCGGCCGCATATTACTTTAGGGAAAATGAAAGATAAAAAAAACTTGAAAAAAATTTTGTCGCAGACCAAAATACCCATTTCGAGTTTTGTGGCCGATAATATTGCTGTTACTGAAGTTGATAATTATTCTCAGGTCACGAGGATAATTAAGAAGTTTAAGCTCGAGCCGACCCGCCTGCCTTCGCAAGCGAAGTTTGGCGGGCAGGTAAATCGGCGCGCTACATCAACACCTAAAAGTATCAGGGATTTGCAGGAAGCGGTCAAAATTCTCAAAGCCGGCGGCATTGTGGTTTATCCTACGGATACTTCTTATGGCTTGGCCGTGGATGCGACTAATGTTGACGCCGTCAAAAAACTTTATCAGCTCAAAGGCCGGAATTTCAAAAAACCGATTCATGTCATAGCTCCCTTGGGTAAATCCTCCCATACTCCAGTGTATGGGAGGAAATGGCTGGATCGGATTGTGAGAATAAATCCTCAAGCCAAGAAATTAATAAAAGAATTCTGGCCGGGTCCGCTAACGCTTGTTCTGCCGCTCAAAGCGAAATGGAAGTCGTGGCAAATGCTTTCGGCAGGAACCAAAAACTTAGGCATTAGATATCCCGCACACAAAATAGCTCAGGCTTTGGTAGAAAGCTTTGGCAAGCCCATTACGACCACATCAGCAAATATTTCTGGAAAGAGCGATACTTATTCAGTTGAAGAGGTTAAACAGCAATTTACTAAGCTTAGGTTAAGCACGGATATAACATTTTTGGACGGCGGCAAATTGCCCAAACAACAGCCATCCACAGTCATATCCTTGATTAAAGATGTTAAAATACTAAGAGCAGGACCGATTTCTAGGAAACAAATACTCAAAGCCTTAAAATAAATGTCATTTCCTCTTCCACATCCTCATTACTTCTCCTACAAAATCAACCGAGAAGTCAAAGAAATCTATTGGCATGTCGTGCTAAATGGGATTGCTTTTTCTTTGGCTTATGTCTTCGAGCCGATTTATTTATACCTTTTAAATTATTCCTTAGTCCAAATTCTGTGGTTTTATGTGGCGGTATATGTCGGTTATGCTGTTTTGGTTTCGTTTGGCGCCAAATTCGCCAGCCGCTTCGGCTACAAGCACTCGATACTGGCCTCCAGCATCATGCTGGTTGGCTATTGGGCTTGTTTGTATTTCATCAAGGACTATCCCAATTTATTTTTTGTGGCGGCGATAATGTTTGCTCTGCAGAAATCCTTTTACTGGCCGGCGTTTAACGCGGAAATGTCGCTTTCTGCGCCCAACAAACAGCGCGGCCGCGAAGTTGGAGTGCTGTTTTCGTTAACCGAGGTCGCGTACATTTTTGGACCGTTTGTCGGAGGGCTGATTTCTTACAAATTTGGCTTCGGCGCCCTGTTTGCGTCTGCCGCCGTTTTGCTCCTGATTGCGGTGTATCCTTTGTTCCGCTCTGCCGATATTTACGCTAACCATACTTTTTATTTTAAAAACCTTTTGAGCATTTTCCTGCAAAGAACCAGAAATTTTTTCGGCTACTTCGGATATGCCGAGGATTTGATGCTGATGTCACTTTGGCCGATTTTTATCTTTATTATGGTTCCAGAAATTTTTAGTGTGGGCGCGATCCTGACCTCTGCTTCTATTTTGGCCTTGTTTATCATGCTGTATTTGGGCAAACTGGTTGATAAGGCAAAGCATTATAATTTACTTAAGCTTACCGCCCTGTTTTACGGGCTGACTTGGGTTTTCCGTTTCCTGGCCCAAAGTATTCCTACGGTTTTGGCTTTTGACGTTTTGGGCAAGGTTGGCAAAGGTACGGTCAATGTTCCGATGGTCTCTTTAACCTACGGTTTGGCAGCCGGAAAAGGCCCAGAGCATGCTATTGCGTACGCGGTGTTCTATGAATTTAGCCTCTCTATCGGCAAAATTTTTACAGCGCTGCTAGGAATTGCTATCCTTAGTATGGGTGGCAGCATTTTTTATGTCTTTATCTTAACTGGTTTATTGACAATGCTTTATGGACTACTGAGGAAATAATTATATGGGCTTGAAGCAAAAAGATCCGCAAGTTTACAATTTAATCCAAAAAGAGCGCAAGCGTCTGGCCGAAGTTTTGGAGTTGATTCCTTCGGAAAATTACTCCTCTAGCGAAGTGCTGGAAGCCTTGGGGTCCGTGCTCAACGTTAAATACGCGGAAGGCTATCCGGGAAAACGGTATTACGAAGGCAATGCCGTGGTGGACGAAGTGGAGAATCTGGCAATCGAAAGAACCAGAGAAGCTTTTGAGCTTCCCATCGATTGGCACGTCAACGTCCAGCCATACTCCGGCAGTCCCATGAACTTGGAAGTCTATTTCGCATTGCTAGAACCCGGCGATACAGTTCTGGCCATGGACTTGGCTCACGGCGGCCATTTGACCCACGGTTCAAAAGTCAACTTCACGGGAAGAACTTATAACTTTATCCATTACGGAGTGAAGGAATTAACCGGCCGGCTGGATTACATGGAGATACTGAAGCTGGCCGACCGGGTCAAGCCCAAAATGATAGTTTGCGGCGCTACCGCTTACCCCAGAGAAATTGAATTTAAGAAATTCAAAGAAATCGCCGAGAAAGTCAACGCGATTACCCTAGCTGATATTTCTCACATTGCCGGCTTGATCGTGGGCGGAGTGCACCCTTCTCCCATTCCGTTTTTTGATGTGGTGACATCTACCACGCACAAAACCCTGCGCGGCCCCAGAGCCGGGATCATCCTCTGCAAAGACAAATTTGCCACTGCGATCAACAAAGCCGTGTTTCCCGGCATGCAGGGCGGTCCCCACTTAAATGCCATAGCGGCGATCGCGGTCACCATGAAAGAAGCCAAAACCAAGGCCTTTGCCAAATATGCCGAACAAATTGTCAAAAACTGCAAGGCCTTGGCCGAAGCGCTGATTGGTTTTGGATTTAAATTGGTTTCCGGCGGCACGGACAACCATTTGATCCTGATGGATTTGACTAACAAAAATATGTCTGGCGGAGAGGCGGCCAAACTTTTGGATAAAGCCGGGATTGTGCTTAATAAAAATATGATCCCGTTTGATCGGCGGACTCCTATGGATCCTTCTGGCCTTCGCTTGGGAACGGCGGCTGTCACTTCCCGCGGTATGAAGCAGAAAGAAATGGGCAAAATTGCTTCCTGGATTGCCGCGGTGATCGCTGACCCTTCGATTGCCTCGAAAGTGAAAGAAGAAGTCAGGCGGTTTTGCAAGAAATTTCCAGCACCTGGCTTATAATTTATGGACTACTCATTTTTTTCGGCAATCAACGGGCTAGCCGGTAGATGGCCATGGCTTGATCTGATTGGCAAATTTTTTGGCGGAGACTATTTTTTGTTTGTGTTTGCATTATGGGTCATTTTGCTTTGGTTTTATAAGCCATTGCGCCGGCAAGTTTACCTAGGTTTAGTTTCAGCTGGATTTGGTCGGGCAGTAATTGTGGAAATTCTTAAACGAATAGTTGATCGACCGCGGCCGTTTGAACTAGAAACAGGCATGTCTTTTCCTTCTGGGCATGCGACCATTTATTTCGCTTTAGCTTTTGCGTTTTGGGGAACAAGATATTTTTGGCCGTTTATGATTCTGGCGGTTTTGGGCGCAACCGCCCGTGTGTTTGTGGGGGTGCACTATCCTTTGGACGTATTAGCCGGTGCGGTTATAGCAGGTTTAACAGTCTTTGGAATCCGCACTCTTTTCAAAAATCGCTTTTTGAGTTAGAATACTATGCACGCCCGGGTGCTGGAACTGGTAGACAGGATGGTCTCAAAAACCATTGGAGGCAACTCCGTGTGGGTTCGATTCCCTCCCCGGGCACCAAATATGTATAATATAAAATACAAGCAAAATTTTGCATACGTTGCTGGAGTTGCGCTTGGTGATGGCAACCTTTCGAATCCTAACGGCCGTGCGGTGCGGTTGAGAATCACTTGTGATAATAAGTATCCGAAGTTAATTGACAGAATAAAAAAATCCATCAAGGTAGCACTGCCAGAAAACAAGGTTTCATTGGTTAAGCGTAAAAGAAATTGCACTGACGTTAGCTGCTATTCAAATAAGTGGGAAAAACTCTTGGGCTGGAGGGCGGATGGTGGATCAAAGTACAAGCAGAAAGTAAGCATACCAGGATGGATAAAAGCAAAAAAAATATATAAAATGGCTTGTTTGAAAGGCTTAATTGAAACTGATGGTTCTATCTACATAGATCGTGGTTACGAAATGGTTATTTTTAAAACAATCATTCCTGGTTTGGCTAAAGATGTTTCTGAGTTGATTAAATCTTTGGGTTTCCAACCCCACATTTACAAACTTAAAGGTAGTTATGACTCGGAACACAATTTTAACCGTAAACCCTCTTACCATGTCAGAGTGTCAAAGCGCGTTCGAGAATTTATAGATTTGCTTGAAATCAAAAAAAATTGATATGGATATCTCCACCCAAGAAACACAAAATCAGGAGGTGAAATTCGTCGCTCCTCCGCCGAACTTGCCGGTTTTGAATTTTACCGAACTTTCGGTTGACCTGATCAAGCCCAACCCCTGGCAGCCGAGAAAAACTTTTGCCCCGGAATCCCTAAGCGAGCTGGCAGCTTCGATCCGCGAACACGGAATATTGCAGCCGCTAGTCGTGATTCCAGAGGGAGACGGGACTTACCAGTTGATTGTGGGAGAGCGAAGATTGCGCGCGGCCAAACTGGCCGGGTTGCCAAAAGTTCCAGTGATTGTCCGCGACGCCGTGGAAGAGCGCCACAAGCTGGAGATGGCGCTGATCGAAAACATTCAGCGGCATAATTTGGATCCGATTGAAGAGGCTACGGCCTATCAGCAGCTGATTGACGAGTACCACATGACCCAGGAAGAAATATCCAAAAAAATGGGCAAGCACCGAACGACTGTGACCAATACGCTTCGGCTGCTGCACCTGCCGTTGCGCATCCAGCGAGCTGTGGCAGAAGGAACGATTTCCGAAGGCCACGGCAGGGCGATCATGACTTTGCCTGGGATGGAGAAACAGCTGGCTTTTTTTGAGTCGATTGTGAAAGAAAGTTTAACTGTGCGCCAGGCCGAAGAGCGGGCCAGGGAGATAATGGATCGGCCCAAAGTCCAGCGCGCGCCCCGAACTCCCCAAAATCCGGAAACAGCAGCGCTGGAATCCGAACTGCGGGGCAAACTGGGAACCAAAGTAAAAGTCCAGAAGAACGGCGAAACGGGCCGGATCACGATTGAGTTTTATTCTTCCGAAGAGTTAAACGGCTTTTTGGATAAGATTAAGAAATTAGAGGAGTGATTTCGCAATCCTGACCCTGAATCAAGTTCAGGGGATTCAGGATCTCATCTAGAGATGCTGAATTTAATTCAGCATTGCGTAGGAGGTTTGACAGCGCTTTTTGCTTGGTATATACTTATCTCACCATGAAATATCAAGGCAAACAGAACAGCTTTTGGTTTTACTTCGGCCATTAGGCCGGGGTAATTTTCGTGGTACAGTAAATTTCACGAACCCGGCCAGATGGCCGGTGTTTTTTGTTTCGGCTTTCGCCGAAACAACCCGCCGAAGCATATGAGCGAAGGCGGGGTGATCCCATTGTCATTCTGAGCGGAGCGAAGAATCTAACAAACGGATCCTTCACTGCGTTCAGGATGACAATCCTGAAGGAGGATACGATCATGGCAAAGTGTGGAGTCTTGCGCGGGTCAGTGGCGGATTGTAACGGTCGGCGATGCCTGGCATGCAATATTCGATACGCCAGTGCGGAAGAAATGCGAGAAGCTGACTGCCCGGCCTCGAAAGAGAAAGCACTGCGCATCGACTGGTCGGCTACCAACGGGAGGCCTCTTTGGCCTGGAGAAGAGGGAGTCTGAGGACGAAGAGCGTCAATTCAGGCCTGGCTGGATGGCAACCTCGGTTCAAAGGAGAAACCGATGAGCAATGACGATCGAAAGGAAGATGGCTTCGATCAGAAGCTGGCGTCGCCGCCTGAGTCGACGCCGGGCCGAACAGGCCTCACCGTCACGAACGGTTGACCCTCGGCTGACGAGGGTTGACCAGAGGCCCGAAAGGACCCCGTCGTTTGCCAGACCGCGATAGCTTACTTGGGCCGGCGTGGGCAAGAGGCGAGCTGCTGGACTCGTAATCCAGAGATCGCGGGTTCGATTCCCGCCGCCGGCCCCACTCGTTACACCAGGGTCAGTTAACCCGGTCTGACCCTTTCCCTTTTTAAACTTACTAACAAATGAAATTATTTGCGCTTCAAGTAAACAACTGGCTTTGGTCATCATCTTGATGGCCTAGTTTAGATTTTATATTTTTTGAAACTTAAGCCCGGCCATCAAGGTCGGACTTTTCTTATTGTGGAGGTGTCCAATGTGGGATTTGCAGACGTTGCGCTCAATGAACGCCGACCGTCAATCTTGTGAAAATAGTAGAATCCGAGTCCTACTTGACACCATCGCGCAGCTGCGGGAGGAGCTTGCTCTGCTCAAAAGCAGCAAGACTGTCATCGCCCGCCACTGCCCGCATGGCTGTCCGATTTGCGAGGAGGAGAAGTACCATGGCTGATAGAACACCTGCCGGGTGGCTGGGTTGTTGGCCAAGGCCAACAAAGCCGAAAGAAAAGGAAAAACCCAAGGAGGAGAAACCCGGATAACGCTTTGAGGGTCAGTTAACCCGCTTGCCTGCCGTAGGGCATGGCTCTGACCTTTTTTCTTTTATTTAGTTTGACAAGAGCTCGAGTAATTGCTAAACTTATTTTAACAGTTATGAATAATCAACCGGCAAAATTCTTTCAGGTCATTTTGGGGGTCTTTCGGTTTGGCCGGTTGTTTAAGAACTAAACTCGCTTTAGCTTTTAAGTAACCGGCCGCTCGGCCGGTTTTTTTGTCGGGATAAAAACAAGGAGGACACGTGAACCGAGACAAAATTCGTGTTGGAATTCGCGGATTTGGAGGCTTACTGGGCACCCGCCTGGTGGCGGCATTGCGCCGCATGCCAGACATGGAAATCACTGCGGGAGTCATGCGAAAAGACTCGAGCCTTGACCGGCTGCTCAAGTACGCTGGCTATTCCGGCTTGCCCAGCGCTTCGGTGTTTGCCTCACACATGTTTTTGGATGAGCCGGCCGAAGTTGTTGCGGATGTAAACGCGCGGAACTGGATGGCGCAATTTGCGCCCTTGTCCGAACTTGACCTCAACCAATTGTGCGATGTGGTGATTGATGCCGCTTCGCCAGGGCGAAACCACAGTCTGCAAGATCACTACCAGAAGTTCAAGGGGCATGTCATCTATCAAGATGGGGAATATCCTCGGGGCTGGCTGATCGCGCCCCCGCTGACCGCCCAATCGCTGGGCGGCAACCGCTATCGGCAGGGAGGGTGCTTTCTTTCCGGAGTAGTGCCGGTTCTTGCCGCGCTTGGCCAGTATCTTAAATCCGCCAGGATCAATCTCGTCATGCAGTATGACGGCAGGGAATCCGATTACATGGTTGCTGAGCGGGTGAATTGCTTCAGGGTAGCTGACCACTACCGGCCGCGGATGGAAGAAGAGCTGAGGCAGCTTTTTCCCAATATCGAAATCGCGGTCGAAAGCGTGATCCAAATCCCAAGCCTGGTCCATTACGTCGTCAGTTTGGTTTTGGAGACGGAGCAGCTGCCACCCATCACAGTCCAAAATATGTTGGACAATATTCCCCACTGCCGGCTGATGCCGATCCTCGACACCCACGAATTGAATTTGGCGCGCGTCACCACCGATTCGATTCCGCCGATTTCGATTCTGTTTGATACCCTGCAGACAAAGCCCGGGGACAAGGGGATGCAAGTGGAGCTGAAGCTCGCTTTGTATTACCGCAACCTCGCAGTGCTGCCGAACATTGACGCGGTGAGGATCTTGGCAACGGGCGCAGATCCGATCGACGCCATGCGGCAAACAGATCGGGAACTTGGATTTTCTGGAAGGAGTTAGTGCCTTGGTTTGCCTTGGGGGCTGGAAGCAATTCCAGTCCCTGTTTTTTTGACAAGAATTTTTGCTTCTGCTAAGATTACTTTCACCATGAACAACCGATCTATTTTGAGCATTTTGGGCATTATTATCCGAGCTGATAGGTCGGCGAATTTCATGTAACATGTAGCACAAATCATGTAACATAAGACCGGCCTAAGAGCCGGTATTTTTGTTTAGGTCCATCTACAAATTAGAACTCCCCTCTCCCGGAGGGGAGAGGGGCCGGGGGTGAGGGCGATTATTCCGGATTTTATCTAGAATCCACGCTTGTGGATTCTGAAACGAGTTCAGAATTCCCGGACGGAGGAGGAGTTATGGAGACGATTGAAGAGCCTGAAGGTACAGAAGAGTTACAAAAACCCACGCCGGAAGAAACTCAGGCTTCCTCAGGCGCGGAAAAGCCTGAGGATTACTTTCCAGTTGATGCCTGCGGGTATCCCTGCGGCACAGGCTGGGGAGTCTAAGGAGGAACATCATGGATCCGCGGACATACACATTGCCGCCCTGGGACGATGAATCGACCCGGGAACGGCGTGAGCTGGCGCCGAAACTGGAACCGCCGGCACCGGAAGAAGAGCCCGATGACATGGATCTCGAGGAGCCGGGCTATGGCCACGGCGTCTGAGGAGGGCGGACATGTGTCAACAGCAGAGATGGAATGACGAAGAGCTTCTGCGCCGCATTCGGATCAAGGAAGAGTTGCGCGCGCAAGGGATCGATCCCCTCACGCTTGAACCTTGCCTTTTGGCAGAGGTTCAAGCTCCCCCGAGCAGCGTGGAGGGGTTTGTCGAGGAGCCTGAGCTCGAAGAAGCTCAGCGCGCGTAGGTACCAATTCGTCGGCCGGACCCGATTTCGGCCTTTTTCTTTAGAGTTGACATAATTTATTTGCTTATATAAACTATCATTAGTTATCAACTGTTATGATGTTAAATCGCTTAAATGTTGTCATTACCATTATCAAGCCAGTCTTGCGACTGGTAGGTTCAGAGTGGTAAGTTTATTGGATAGTAACGAGAAACTCTGAACCGACCCACCAGTCGGTTTTTTGTTGGAGTTTTGAGTTGTGAATTTGTTTCAGAATCTAAATAATAGTGGATTTTGGAACGAGCACAGAACAGAACTCGTCAACAGCACAACTTCATGGAGGAAACCAGTGACAAATCGTCCGTTCGACCGCGAAGAAGTCACGGATCCCGCAGAGGCATTGGGCGTCAGCTTCTTGTTGCCCGTGCCCACCGCGTTGCGCTCAGCACCGTCAGACACCTGTGAGGATCCTGGGCCGCAGCCGCATCGTCCCGACGACGAGGACGAGGACAAGAACGAGTTCTACGCCGGTTGAAGAAGTCGAGAGGCGCCGGCTTCAACTACTGAAGACCGGCAAGGAGCTAACCCTTTAACAAGGAGCGCGTCGTGACACAGATTCCGTCAGACCCCGGGCCGAGTGGCCCCCCGAAGCTCTCTAAGACGTTGCGCCTCGGCCACGGCCCGTCGTTCCGCATGACGGGCGACCTGGTTGATTTGCCCACGGCGGCGGACAAGTCCGGAACTTCGGCATCGAACCCAAGGAGGGACAATGGCCGCCACACCCGATGGATTTCATGGCTTCGTGGATGGCGTCTGTGCATGCAACGCTCGAGAAGAGCAGGCAGCGCCATTCGAGCGTTGCCCTGTTCGCGATCGACTCGAACAGAATAAGTGGGATGATCGCGCCGAGCGGTTACTGCGCGAATCAGGTCTGCTCAGACCCCGTACCGAGTCGCGCAGGGACGCGTAGTCACTGCTCGACACGGAGCACTCATTGCCTCGGGAAGCGCCAACAGCGCTTCCCCAGGCTCTTTTTTATCCCCACACCATAACGAGTTTTATTGTTTTTTTATTTAGATTAAACTATAATCATGCATTATGTTTATTTTCTGAAGAGTTTAAAAGACAATGAGTTGTATATCGGATCTTGTAACGATTTGAAAGCAAGATTTGCAAAACACAATCTAGGACGGGTTCCGTCTACTAAGAACCGTCGTCCTTTTAAGCTGGTATACTATGAAGCGTATGCTTCTGAAGAAGAAGCTAGACATAGAGAACATAATTTAAAACTTCGCGCCCGCGCCTTAAGACAGCTTTTGCTTAGAATTAGAAAATCTATTAACTCTTAAACTCGTTTGGTGTGGGGATGAATACTTAGCTAGGCTTAATTTTTTGCTATGAAACTTAACCGAACACTGCCCCTGATCAGCGAAAGTCCCACGGTAAAATTAAACAGCCTGGCCAAAAGTTTGGCTGCTGGTGGCAAAAAAATCATCAACCTCACGGCTGGCGAGCTTGATTTCGATACCCCAGCGTACATTAGAAAAGCGGTCAGTAAGCAACTGATCAACAACAAATATACTCCCACCCTGGGGTTTTGGAAGCTGCGCCAAATGCTGGCTAAGCAAGTGACTCAAGACTATGGCATTAAATTTGGCCCGGAAAATTTGGCAGTCACCGCTGGCAGCAAGTCAGGATTATACGAAAGCTTGTCGGTAATTCTCAATCCGGGTGATGAAGTGATTATTCCTGTACCCTACTGGCCCACTCACGTCCAACAGATTTTATTGCTCGGAGCAAAGCCAGTGCTAGTGCCTCTGACTGCTGAATTTGATTTGGACGTTAGCCTGATCAAAAAAAAGATTACTCCCAAAACCAAAGCCGTTATTTTCAATAGCCCGCATAACCCTACTGGTACCGTGTTTTCCAGGAAAGCTCTGCAAAATTTGCAAGCCCTGCTTAGCAAGAGATCAATTTACGTACTTTCGGACGATGTCTATGCCAAAATCAATTTTGATAAAGGTTATGTCTCGCCAGCGAAATTCGTATCCAACAAAAAGTTTTTGATTCTCATCAGCGCTTTTTCCAAGTCCCAGGCTTTAACTGGCTGGCGGATTGGGTATGTAGCGGCGGACAAGAGAATCATTGATGCGATCAACGCTTTCCAGTCGCATATGAGCGGCAACGCTTCAGTTATTTCCCAGCTTGCGGCAATAGAAATTTTGAAGCGCCGTGACAAGGCTGATAAGTTCGTGAAGGTCCTTAATAAAAGAAAAAATTTAGTCACTCGCATGCTGCGAACAATTCGGGGCATTTCTTTTCGAATCCCTGCAGGCGCGTTTTATTTTTTTATTGATATTTCCAGGATTGCCAAAAATTCCGAGCGATTTTGTCAAAACCTTTTACGCTCAGGCTTGGCTTTGGTTCCAGGGGAGGCGTTTGGCAAGCCGGGGTTTGTGCGGCTGTCTTTTGCCGCGTCAAACAGCGATTTGGTTGAAGGGTTAAAGATTTTAAAAAAATTTTGTGAGCAGTCAAAATCATGAGAAAAATACCCCGAACTATGGCCACCCAGCATCCGGACAACGCTTCCGGCGGCTTTGTCAGTTCCGCTGATGAAATTGGCGAGGCGGTTGAGTGCCTCAAGAACCTGAACGTAGATGAGTTTATGTGGGATTGGGAGGGAAAATTTACGGATGAAGCGGTGGTGGATCGGTTTTTGCACAACCACAATCAGTACTTCAAAAAACAACAGCTTGGAAAAGACAAGTTTCTCACCTTTCGCATTCCCAACATCTGGCAGGAAAAAGGATACAGCCTGATCCGTTCACTGCTGGTGATTTTGACCAGCGAGGATTTTGCCCGGGATTTGAAACTGCACACCCCACCGCTGTTTGAAGTCATACTTCCCATGACCGAAAAGGCCGAGCAGCTGATATTCATCCAAAAGGCGTTTCGCGAATTTGCCAAATTTAAAACCCGAACTTTTAACCACAAGTTGAATTCCGACTACCTGCGTGTGATTCCGCTACTAGAAGGAGTCAGCGATCAGGTGCGCAGCCTCGATCTATTGAGGCGGTATTTGACACTGCATGAAAGATTTTTTGGCCGCCAGCCCGATTACTTGAGAGTGTTTATCGCCCGCAGCGACCCGGCCATGATGTCCGGAATGGTCGCGAATGTCCTGGCCAACAAAATTATGCTTTCGGATCTTGCCGAATTTTCGGTCAAGCATAAACTAAAAATTTATCCGATTATCGGCGTGGGCTCACTGCCTTTCCGCGGCGGCTTTAACCCGCGCAGCATCAGGAAATTTTTCACCGAATATCAGGGCGTTTGTACAGCCACCGTCCAATCTGGCTTTAGATACGATTATCCAAAGCCAGAGGCAGCTGCTGCCATTAGGCTGGCTCATCGTCTGCCGCAGGCCAATGCTCGCCAGATTGGCCCAGCTGAGAGGAAAACGCTTAAAAAAATTATCCGACGGTTCGAGGCGAGTTATCAGGCCACGCTAACTAAGATTGTGGGTGATCTGAATTACCTTTTTGCGGCGTTTCCCAGAAGGCGGGAAAGGCGACTGCACATCGGATTGCTCTCCTATGGCCGGAAGCTTGGCAGCATCAACTTGCCTCGGGCGATCACTTTTACCGGATCTTTTTATTCCATAGGAGTTCCACCGGAGTTTATTGGTGTCGGTCGGGTATTGCGGGATTTGAGTCAAAAAGAATTTGAGCTTTTACAAAGGCATTATGTATATTTTAAGCAGGATTTGGAGCAGGCAGGGAAGTTTCTGAACATGAAAAACCTGAAACAATTGTCCAAATCAAATGCGAGATGGCGCCAAGTCCTGCAAGACGTTAAGTTGGCTGAAACTCATTTGGGCCTCAAGCTCGGGCCGAGGACAGCAAAGGAAATAAAGCACCGGAAGCTGGCTGCCGAAATTTGGAAACACAAGCGGAACAAATCTTTAGTCCACGAGCTGATCAAGCAATCGGGCAGGCTTAGACAAAGTCTCGGCTAGACTTTATAATATATCGGCAGAAATCGGGCCATAGTATAACGGCAGTACGTACCCTTGGGGTGGGTATAGCGGCGGTTCAATTCCGCCTGGCCCGACCAAAAAAAATTTCTATGAAAAAAGCGAAGCATAAGCGTAGCCCTGTAGTGAAGACGAAGTCTTCTACTACACGGGTCATGGTATTTGGCGTGTTTGATCTGTTACACCCCGGACATATAAGTTTTTTGAGGCAGGCCAGAAGACTGGGGGATTATTTGGTGGTTTCAGTCGCACGAGACGTGAATGTTAGAAAGTTCAAAGGTTATAAAGCTTCACAGAACGAAAGACAAAGAACTGCCATAATCAAGAAATTAAAATTTGTAAACAAAGTGGTTTTGGGCGGCCTGAAAAACCCCTGGCCGCATATAAAAAAAGAGAAGCCAGACATCATAGCGCTTGGCTACGATCAGAATCCCTACGTTAAAATAACTGAGTTGAAAAAGATTTCCAAGGTTGTTCGGTTAGAACCATATAAACATGATCGATATCACACTTCAATACTACGTCGTATTGTAGTGTCTGGAGAAGTAGCCAGACATTTAGGTAGAGGCAGACGGCTTGGTTATCCAACAGCAAACTTAGATACCAAAACCAACCTTGACGAAGGTATTTATCTTGGCCTTGTGAATAAAATTGAAGGCGGGATGCTCCCGCCGCTGTTTTTGCGCAAGCTTCTGCCACGAAAGCATTTATTTACCCCCCCTGTTTCCCCCCCTTTAAAGGGGGGGATGAGGGGGGGTCTGCCGTCGCTGATTTTTATCGGTAAAGCCGAAACCTTCAACGAAACCAGAAAGCTGGTTGAGGTGCATATTCTAGATTTCAATCACGAAATTTATGGTTGTGAGCTTGAGGTTGAAGTCATCAAAAAGATCCGCGAGAATGAGAAATTTCTTTCCAAGGAAGAACTGGTCGAGCAAATGAAGAACGATGAATTAGTTGCGCGCCAGTTTTTCTCCAGTTATAATCAAAGCAATTAATGTCTTCAGGGCGGGGTGCAAGTCCCCACCGGCGGTACACTCCGCGAGCCCTTTAAATGGGCACGACCCTGTGGAATTCAGGGAGCGACGGTTACTCCGACGTTTCAGTCGGAGTAGATAGTCCGGACGAAAGAAGATGTATTTTTGCATATGCCCTGGGTGAAAGGGCTTTTATTTATGAACGATTATAAACTCGGTCCATGGCTTGTAGTCATCGCCGCCCTGCTTTGGGCAGTGGATGCGCCGTTTCGGAAATTTTTAACAGCTGATCTTTCTTCGACCACGATCGTTCTGATGGAGCACATCACCATCGCGTTTTTGGTCCTGGTGTTTTTGTTCAAGTATCTCAAAGAGCTCAAAAATCTTTCCTGGAAAGAATGGCTGGCAGTGGCTTTCATTGGTCTGGGCGGTTCGGCGCTTGCCACTGTGTTTTTCACGCAGAGCTTTCGGTACGTCAATCCGTCGGTTGCCATCCTTTTGCAAAAGGTCCAGCCGTTCATCGCCATCTTGGGCGCTGCTTTTATTCTTAAAGAGCGCTTAACCAAAAATTTCTGGCTTTGGGCGGTCGTCGGGATCTTTGGGGCTTATTTGGTTACTTTCCCAGAATTGACAATCACTGGCCTTGCTTTTACTGGCGGTACGCTTGGGGTAGTATTTGCGCTGCTCGCCGCATTCTTCTGGGGCGGCTCAACCGTATTTGGCCGCTTAGTCCTGCAAAAAATCAGTTTCCAAGCCATGACAGCAGTGCGCTTCTTATCGGCCCTATTATTCTTATTGTTCCTAAATTTATATTACGGCACTCTCAGTCAGCTTAAGGGAGCGTCTCAGAAAGACTGGCTCTATGTCTTGATCATCGCCGTACTAGCCGGGTTTGTTTCGCTATTTATATACTACCGCGGCCTGCGGTTTACCAAAGCCAGCATTGCCACGATTGGCGAGCTGGCTTTCCCATTCTCGGCAGTCGTGGTCAACTGGATTTTTCTGGACGCCAAGCTCGAAATCGGTCAAATCCTTGGCGGCTTTATTTTGGCTATTTCAATCATTGGCCTGACAAAAGTTAACGAAGCAGAGACACAAACAAAGGTGGCTGAAAGTGGTATACTGAATTTGTAGCAATATGCGTAAATGGCGGTTGAATGTAACAAGGCCCGACTATTTACTCAATCAAACTTTGATTGGATTGAGTGACATCCATCACTTGGATAAATTCATTGGCCAGGGATATTCGGAGTACTTGGCGGTTTTTCAAAATGGAGTAGTCTCGGGTTATTCGCCGGCGAACGAGATCGAAAAACAGATTAAGATTTTATCCAAAGATTTAAGAAAAGCGAAAAAAGTTTTGGGCAGGTTACAGACCGTTGTTGTCAAAACCCGGCGGGAAATGAATCATTTGCTGAGAAAAATTAAATCAAAGCGTTTTTCTGTGTCCGACTTCGAGCAGGCATTTGAAGCGTATCAAGATCTCATAACTTATCGCGTGACAACGAGGATACTGGGATATAAGAAGGGTTTGCCTACGGCTTTCATCAATCAAGCTTCCGGCAGCCGTCTTTGGTTTAAAGAAGAGTGGCTCAAAATAAAAGAAATTTTAGCAAAGCTTTTGGTTGAGGTAGCCAAGCAGCACCGAGTGCCGGTTAAGCTGATTAAATCCTTGACCGTCTCCGAGTTTTACCAAGGCATCAGGCAAGGAGACTTTGAGCAATTTCGGGATAAGACATCCAGTCACGTTGAACCAATGGTACTTCTTTCAGATAAGAATCGCCATCAAGTTTTAACCGGCTATAAGGCAAAAGCATACCTGTCCAGGTATTTATATGAGAAAGTCGAAGCAAAAAACGAGGTTAGGGGACAAGCTGCTTATCTTGGGTTGGTTCAAGGAAAAGTCAAAGTGGTATTGGATCCCAAGGATTTTCAAACGAAAGATAAATTCGTTCTAGTTACAACCATGACTACTCCGTCGTTTGTCCAGTTTCTTAAGCACGTAGTTGCTATCGTCACTGACGAAGGCGGGCTGACTTGTCATGCGGCAATCATATCGCGAGAATTTAAAATTCCTTGCGTCATCGGCACCAAATTCGCCACAAAAGTTTTCAAAGACGGGGATTTGGTCGAGGTGGACGCAAATAAAGGGATTGTCCGGAAGTTGATAGTTGATAGATAATAGTTAATAGTAGTGTTTGACTTAATTTTTAAACCATAATACACTGTTAATACTTAGTATTAAC
>JACQJI010000021.1 GCA_016198045.1 Candidatus Doudnabacteria bacterium | reverse complement strand
TTAGAAAAGTATTTAAAATTAGAACTAAGCAAGGAATATCTATTAAAATCTCTTGGCGGGAAGAAATATCATAACTCTTCGTCATTAGTTTCTGTTACTATTGAGGACTTAAAGAATATAATAAATGCTGGATTACAAAACAAAATAACTAAATCTGATTTTTCTGATTGGATAGATTTCGTCTGGTTCTCGGGCTACTATAACTATGAGGACAAAGATCAAGAGATGATAGCGCAAATAATGAATGATCTGGAAGATACTGAACAGTTATCGGATAGTGGATATTTAGATTTATTAAGTCGTGTAAATACCGATATTTCTCAAAATAAATATCCCAAAAAAGAGGCACTCCCTGTTAGGTAGTAAAATTGACAGTATTGACCATTTATCTGGGTCTCGGATCGAAAAAGGTGCAAATTGGTTTGATCCAGAAAAGAAACCTGATAAATGGTCATTGGAAGATCAGTCGATTCCAACCAGATTGATTATCCCGCCCTTTCCCAATTAACCCTCCAAGGATTTTGGATAGCCGCAATCTATCCAGAATACGTAGATATTCATCTTTGGTATCAAATCTATGATCATACCGGCCAGAGAGTAAAATACACAAGCCCTGCTACGACAACCGTGTATCCCACCAAGAACTACAACACCGACGGCGCCACTCCGATTAAACATGTCTTTGCGGGTGACATGACCGTGGCCGCGGTTAAAGGGACTGGCCCTGCCGCACAAACCTACTTTGTCCATGCCGATCATTTAACCGGCAGCAACGCAGTCACCAATTCCGCGGGCGCTCTGGAAGAACTCCTGGATTACTTCCCGTTCGGGAATATCAGATTAGACCAAAAAACCAACTCCTTTGATGAGCAGAGGAAGTACATCAATCAGGAATATGACAAGGACACCGGCTTGAACTACCTCAATGCCAGGTATTACAATGCAACTATAGGCAGGTTTATCTCCCAGGATCCGATGTTTTGGACTATTCCAGCCGAACTCCTAGTTTTCCCCCAACAGTTAAACTCTTACAGCTACGCTTCAAACAACCCTATAGCAGGAAGCGATCCGAGCGGGTTGCTAACCATGATCATTCCCGGCACTTGGCATAAAGGAATATTCAGGGGAAGGGACGATTGGAGCTCTTCTGATGAAGCCAAGAACTTCGTTTCTGCGGTCAGTCAAACCTTTAACGAAACTAGACAGACGTTTGTGGCAGATGACCCGAAAGTCTGGTCAGGAGCAGATAATCATCGGGCGAGAGTAAAAGCAGCTAATAATTTAGCCAACTACATCAATTCCTATTCTTTCGCAGAAGGGGAGCAGCTGAATATCGTTGGCTTCAGCCATGGCGGCAGCATTGGGTTTATGTTAAGTAACATGGTTAACCGCAAGATTGACAATTTAGTCAGTATGGCTACTCCCATTGGCGCTTATCAGCCAAACTTTGATAACATTGGCAAATTAGTCAATGTTTATTCTAATGATGATATTGTCCAGAGATGGGCAGGTAGCCAGGTCAAGACAACGACATTAGTTGGGCTAGGTATCTGTGGCGTTTGTGCAGGAGTTGGTGAGGTAGTGGGGTGGGGAGAGTTTGGTGCGGCGGATAGGGAACTCGATGGAGCGATTAATCTTGACGCCTCAAGATATACTAAACGACTACACCCCTTCCAATCCCATCATGATATTTGGGCAAAGCTTGATATTTGGAAAGAGCTTGTTGAAAGACATCTTAAGTAATAAATACTATGAATAAAAAATTGTTATTTTTGTTGCTCATCACGTTTTTAGTTGCATTTTATATTACCCCTAAACTTACATATAGGTTTAAAGTTAATAACACGGTTAAAGAGGAGGTGCTTGGCTTAGAAAAAAATGGTAATTTTAGTACTGATATTATTAGGACAAATAAACATACTTTTCCAGTTTCTTGGAATAATAATTTATTAATAATAACAACTGAAGAAAAACAATACTATCGAAACAATGCTTTAATAATTGAAGAAGAAGATGTGGTGAAAATATCTAAAGATGGAGGTAAAACATGGACAATTATAGCTCGTTCTTCAGAGTTACTTTGCCAATACGCTGTAATATACGAAACTGGATTATATTGTTTAGCAAATGCAAATCAAGACATAGTTATAAGTAAAATATCTACGAATGGTATTGAAGAAACAAAAAAGATTGTTTCGGCAACGTTCCTAATTGGTGGAACAGATATTTTAAATATATATAAACAAGACAATGAGCTAGTGGTTATTTGGAGAGATAGACGAGCAAGATTTCCTAATATCTATGCCTTTATTCCGATCCCACATTCAGCTCCAACCGAGTTTGGCCCATACCTCATCATGGCCGGGAAGCTTAACCTAGACACCCTTGAGTTCAAAGAATATGTCATTAAGTATGATTCCTATGAATTTCCGTAAAGATATTTTTAGTAAAATGGATTTATTTGTAATGGTTGTTGATGTCGATTATTTCGACTTGGTCATTACCCGGATAAACAAAAATCGCCCGATATTTCTGGGTTATTCTAAAACTGTAAAGTTTTAAATGTTTGGGCTCTAAAAGTTCTGTTTCCAGGCTTGGGTGTTTGGGATTTTGCTCAAATAAATATTTTTGTTTTTCCCAGCGTTTAGTAAGGTTTCTTCGGGCCAGATATTTAATAAGATCGCCGCGCAGGGGTTTTATGCGCATTGATTTATTGATTAAAGTAGTCCGATTTTTTTAACCCTCTGGCAACGCTGGCGACGAATGCCTTGCTGTGCTTGCCGGATTTTGCAAGCTCCGAAACTATATACGAAGAATCGCGGATCGGAGGCTGTTCAAAAGTTGCCGCATCAAGCTTTGCTAAAATCTGGGGGGAGTGCAGGAAAATATAGCGCAAAATGGCGCGAAAAAATTCGCTGCGGTTGGCAAATCCGTAATTTGTAGCGCTTTGGTCCACCATTTTAGCCTGATCAGCGGTTAAGTTTATATTGATGTTTTTCATATATAACAAAGTATAGCAGGATTTGTTATATTGTCAAGACGGGTATTTAGAAGCCTATTTTTTCAGCACCCCTTTGGCGATGTACTGCTTCATTAAGGCCTGATAGGGAATATCCAGTTTGTTGGCCTCAACCTTGACCATACTAATAATATATTCAGGCAGTCGGATTGAAATTGAACGTGAAGTTGGTTTCAAGTTTGGAAAAACAATGTGTTGAGCCTTACTCCAATCTATATAATCCACCGAACTATGGGTATCCCAAAACTCCCGGTCTTCATCTTCGTTTTTAAATTTGGGGATTTTTTTTAGCTTCTTCTTCATATATTTGCCTTTCTTTTTTATCTGCCTTGCGGGCAGAAATGATTCTAATAATATTATTCCTGATTGTAAATACAATAAACAAAATTTGATCTAGACCAGTAATGCCTAATAAAGTATATCTTAATTCGGCTGTATATGAGAAATGATACATTGTCAACTTGTTACTCTTGACAAATTCAAAGCTTTGGTATAGAATGTTATACTTCTAGTAGAGACAGTTTTGCTCCCCATGCCGGGGAGCGTCGGAAACAGGCTTAGTATATACTAGGCCACGCCAATCAAAACGGAGGGAACCATGCAGCGCAACGCTTCGTTCGTCGCGGTGCTGTTGGCGCTGGCCTTTGCGGTCGGCGCCTGCGGTGGCGGTCCAACCGCCCCCGGCAACGGTGGCGGTCCTCCACCCCCGCCCCCGCCGACCCTGACCGTGATCAACTCGATCACGGCTCCGACGGGGACGTTCCCGTACGGAGCGAGCATCAGCGTGGGCGTCTCGTATTTTGTCGCCCCGCTTGACTTCCAGAACAGGGTCGAAGTATGGTGTGGTCTGTCCGTGGATGGCCAAACCCTTTTGAGGGGGACTCGTGGAGGGCGAACCCTCCAGGCCGCTTCGGGCAGCATCATGACCCAAGTCTTCTCACCCGACCCTGGAATAGAGCAGACCGATTTCGTTGTCTGCTCGCTCGTCCAGGAAAACGACAGCGAGCTGACCCGACTGGCCAAGGAAAATCGGATCCAATTCCAGAGCCAGTAGTAGGAGGTGGAACACGCGCAGCTCGGGTCGACCCTGTTCGACCCGAGCCCTTTTTCTTTTTTGCTATTTATGATATAGTTAGTTTAACTAAACTAATTAAATTCGTTGGAATGCTGGAAACAAAAAAACAAACTATTAGTTATTTCGCGCTTACTTTTATATTATTTGCCGCCGTATTAAGTGCGCAATTTTTTGTTACTCAAAATGCAGATGCCTTAGCTACATATTCTACTTGTGGGTTTCAAGGTAGGCCTGAAGTTTCTGGATTAAGAGTTACAGTAAGGGTGGGAGGTGAGGCAAATATAACAACACCTATTATCAGGATTATTTGGGGAGATGGAGAGGTTGATGAAAAAGGGCCATTAAGTGCTCCAGTATATACCAATGAAGTTTTTACTCATGATTACAGATCCGCAGGGGACTATAGAATAACTCACGAATTGGACGCTGAGGATCCTTGTGATGCCAAAACCGATGTCACTGTCACCGCCCCGGCTTCCACTGGCAACATTAAGGTGAAATCCAATAAATCAACCAATTGGGATATTAATGGTCCGGAGAGCATGAGTGGCAGCGGGACAAGTAAACAATACAATGATGTTTCGGTTAGCCCGCCTGAGTATTGTATTACTGCCGGTAACATACCCGGCTACAGTTTAAGCATTAATGACAGTTGTCAAACCTTGAATGCCGGCGATACGATTACTTTTGACTTAACATATAATGCTATTACCACGCCTACAGGCTCGATCAGCGTGTCTACTAATAAAACCAGCAGTTGGGTGGTCAGCGGGCCTGCCAATTTTTCTGGCAGCGGGGGTCCCGGCACTTATACTTATGATACGACTAAGTTTGGGACATATTCAGCCAGTGCGGGCAGTATCAGCGGCTATAGCGTCAGCGTCAGCCCATCTTCCGCCACCTTGAGTGAAGGCAACAGCATTTCGTTTACCATAACCTATACCAGCAACAGCGATCCCAATCCTGATCCGGGCGATGGCGGCGGCGGGGCATCCTGCTCGCCCAACAGCCAGTCGGTCCAAGTCAACACCAATGCTTCGCTTCAAGCTTCCGGCGGCAGCGGGTATACCTGGTCCGCGCCCGGCGGCAGTCCGGCTTCGGGCAGCGGCCGTAATTTCACCACCAGATATGCAAGCACCGGCACCAAGACCGTCACCCTGCGGGCCAGCGGCGGAGAATCCGACACTTGCACGGTCAATGTGACTCGTGAACCTCCACCGCCAGATGACGAGCCTGAAGTTACCTGCACGGACGATGCCACGGCCGTGTTTACCGAAGCCCTGCCAAGTTCTATGGTTGCCGGCCAAACCTATACTTTTAAAGTCAACGTGACCAACACCGGCAACACTTGGTGGTATCACGGCGACGTTTATAGATTGAGACAGCGCTCCAGCTTGGATCTCAATCCGAATACCGGGAAGATGTCGGACCGGATGGATGTGGGCGAGAATGAAATCTGGCGCTTTACCCTCACCGCTCCAGGAACGCCGGGCAATTATACGCTGACTATGCAGATGCGGCACGAATCAGGCAATGACTATATCCGAGACGAGGATCATCATGTGAGGTGTGATGCGCCAGCCAGCGACACTTATTTCGGCCAGCAAGTTACCAAGGCATTCACAGTCACCGCGGCGCCGCTGGCCCCGCTGGCCGCGCCAGTCCTTGACGTCATTGACAACAGCGTTTGCGCCAGACTGACCCTCAACTGGACTGATGCCAATTCCGGAGAAAACGGCTTTAAGATTTTGCGTTCAACCGACGGCACCAACTTCGGCCAAATCGACGACATCTCGCCCAACCGCACTACTTATACCGACACGCCGCCTGCCACCGACACGCGCTACTACTACATAGTTAGAGTCTACAAAAACAATCCGTACCAGGAAACCGATTCCAACATCGAGGATGCGCTGAATCGGATCTGCGGCGCAAACCTAAGCAACTCCCGCAAGACCATCAAGACTGTTAACGGTCAAGAATATACCTCGTCCACAATCATTCAAGATAACGACAACCTGACTTTTCAGATCAAGATCAGAAATGACGGCACCACCGCTGCCACCATTAATTACGTGGACGATATCTTAAGTTCCAACATCATTAATCCCAGAAACCCTCGGATTGACAAGGATAATGATGGTAATTACAATGAGCAGTCCGCTCAGGAGAACATCAGCATTTCCGGCAGTGCGCCAAATATCCGCCTGAATGTTTCCGGCAGCAAAGCCGTGGGCGATCCCGACTGGTTTATTCGGTTTGACGCCACGTTTAACGCCGCGACCTCGGACCTATACGAAACTTTGTCCAACACAGCCACTATCAACTTTACCGATCCCAATGGCACTCAGAATCTAACCAAACCGTTTGGGCCGATCCTGGTGCGGACCGGAGCTCCCAAACCGCCGGACTTTAGGGAAGTGGCCCCGTGATGAATGTACGCAAATACGCTTGGATTATCAGCATTGCCCTAAGTACTGCGACTCTGATCGTCAGCGCCTATACTTTTAGATTAGTTAAAGCGCGTCTCGGATCTTTGGATCAGGCAACTGCGGTCAAGCAGCCAAAAGAATTTGCCGAAACCCTGACAGGCCAAGAGCCAGTTTTGGGAAATCAAGACGCGGCATTAACCATCTTTGAATTCGCGGATTTCCAGTGCCCGTATTGCAAGCGGTTTTTCGACAACAGCCTGCCGGAGATCAAACGAGACTATTTGGACACGGGCAAAGTGAAACTGGTGTTTATCAATTTGCCGTTTTTGGGCAAAGAGTCAACTGACGCCGCAGAGGCCGCTTGGTGCGCGCACGACCAAGGGGCGTTCTGGCGCTTCCATGACGAACTTTACCGCCGGCAGGGGGCGGAGAATAGCGGGGCGTTTAGCCAGGACCGGCTGCGAGCAGTGGCGCAGGACTTGACCCTCGACTTGAAAGCTTTTGATGATTGTCTTGGCAGCGACAAAAACCTCGCGTCAATCCAGCGGCAAGCGGCAACTGCCTCTGACTTCGGCATCGCCGGCACTCCGACCTTTTTTATCAGCAACGAAGTTATCAGGGGGGCGCAACCCACCTCAGTTATTCGGCAAGTCCTGGATGCCCTGGTTAAGTGATTTATTTATGGCAGAAAAACCAAATCTTCAATCGGGCCAGAGCTTGATCGAAACCATCTTGGCGACGTTTATGCTGACCACGGCCTTGATTACCGGCTTGTCTTTGGCCATTTATGCGCTTTCGGCTTCGGCCACGGCTCAAAATTCGCTGATCGCCACCAATCTGGCCCGCGAAGGGATCGAGGCCATACGCATGATGCGCGATTCCAACTGGCTGGCCGGAGACGCGGCGGGCGGCAGTTTTGGCCTGCAGTCTTGCGCCGCTTTTCCGCTCAACGGCAAATACTGTTATCCGCTGGTGTTTGACGGCCCGACTTACGACCTTAATCCGGGAAATGATTACGCGAGCTTTAGCCGAGGGATTTTCTATAATATAAATACGAAATTATTTGAGTTTGCGACTAACTACACCTTGTACCTGCAATCAGACGGCACTTATACCCCCACTCCAAACGGCAATTCCCAATTTTCGCGAAAGTTGGCGCTTGCTTACATCACCGACGGCGAGTACAGCATTCATTATCCGGCCTTGTCCGTAAAATCAGTTGTCGGGTGGCAGGGCAGGAATTGCCCAGAAATGACAGACGGCGACCCAGAAAATACAACCTGCAAGGTGATTGTGGAGGAGCGCTTGACCAACTGGAAGGACTATAAATAACAAATGGAATATAGAATATAGAATATAGAATATGGAGAAAAAAAACCCACATTCCACATTCCACATTCCACATTCAAAACGAGGCTTCACCCTCATCGAGGCGGTCGTGGCTTCCTCGGTGTTTGTGTTTGTGGTTTCTTCGATTGTGGGAGTTTACCTGTCCACTCTGCAGTTGGACAACAAAACCCGCTCAGAGCGGACTTTGCAGCAAAACGTGCGATTCATCATGGAGTATTTGGCCAAAAGCGTCAGAAACGGCTCGGTGGACTATGCCAGTTACCCCGGCGGCGACGCCAGCCTGGTTTCTGACCAGCTTTGGTTTAGCAATATTTCAAATGAGCGCGAGTATATTTATCTGAGCGGCACTAATTTGGTTTTGGAGAAAACCAGCGGCGTGGTTACCCAGACCACGAATCTCAATTCAAGCAATGTCCAGGTAGCCAATCTTAAATTTTTTGTCACGCCCGCCAAAGATCCCCTGACTAGCGCTAAAACCTACAACCAGCAGCCAAATGTAGTGGTCGTGCTGGAACTGACCACCAGTTACGGATCGCGGGAAAATGAGACTTCCAGGATTAATTTGCAAACAACCTTAAGCAGTCGCGAGTATCCCTCGAGAGAACCATGATGACAAATAACAGATATCCCGCCTTCGCCAAGGCTTCGGCGGACAGGCAAATATCAAATATCAAACAAGCTGGCGTGACCATGCTGTTCGCGGTTTTCGTCATTGCCTCGGTTTCCATCATCAGCCTAACCGTGGGGTATTTCGCCATTCAGGAAATTCGCGCCTCCCGAGCCGTGGCCTTGTCCGAACCCGCGATCATGGCGGCTGAAACCGCCGGTGAAGAAGGCCTGTGGCTGATTAAGCGGAGCAGCGGAGTGGCCAATTGCAGCAGCGGACAACAGCAGGAAGTCTTGGTTGACAGCAAGACGGTGGTGAGCAAGTGCATTGAGTACGATAACGCCGTGGTCAACGTGCGATTCGGCAAACCATTCACTTTTTATCTCTACGATCCCAATGACATCAACGGCAATTTGAACCCCGGATTTGAAAATATCGTGGTCACGCATGTCTCTGGCAGTGTGGCGGCCTCAGTGATCGTACAGAGGATTGATGGCAGTAATGTTTCCACCACTAATGTGTTGTCGGACAGCGATCCTGTCACCATTGATCTTCCGACTAGCCCGCTGGACGATAATAGGTTTAAGGTCACAGCGAGTTCCAGCGGCAGCATTACCTTGGATATTAATACAAATTTGGGGATGCCAGACTATCCGACCTTGGCGGCGGAAGGCTGCGCGGCCAGAAGCACGGACGTGGGAAGCTGTGGAACCGACCTCGAAGCTTTCAAGCGCCGGCTGAACATTATAGTGCCCCAGTAGCCGCTCGGTACTGGCTGCAAAACTACCGGTCGTCAAAATCTGCTGATTTTGCGACCTGCGTTCTCGCACCGTCGTGCTGCGAAAGCTAGTTTTGCATCAGCACCTCGCGGCCTTGGTGCTACGGCAGCTTGATGACTTGCCCGACTGTGATCAGGTCCGAGGTTTGCAAATTGGGATTGACCGCGATGATGTCGTCAACCGTGATATTGAAAGATCGGGCGATGCTGGCCAGGGTGTCCCCTTTTTTTATGGTATAAATTTTGCCTTCGAGTTTGGAAGTGGTGGCTTGCGGGATTTTGAGAGTTTGTCCAGGATGGAGGAGGTAGGGCTCAGATAAGCTGTTAAGCTCCGCAATTAAATCCCACTTGATGCCGTATTGCTGGCTGATGTTGAACAAAGTATCGCCGTTTTTCACAACGTAGGAGGTGAATTCCTGCTTTTCGGATTCTTGGGTTTCGACGGTGGCTGCGCCCAAAACTTGCTTTTCTGGCGAAGCTTCGGGTTGAGCTTGCGATAATTGTATCTTATTATTAGTGGAAGAGGGTTTGCGGGCAAAAAGATTAAAGGTCAGAATCGCGCTCAAGATCAAAAATACGACTCCTGCAGTAGCGAAACGCCTGTCCCGCCGGGTTTCCGGGGTAATTTGGGCGCGAATCTCAGGAGATAGATGAGGTCGAATGTATTTCATGAAGCATGGATCATGAATCACGCATCAGTTTATTTTTGTTTCAGGTTTCATGCTGTGTGATTCATGACTCTCAAGCCCATTTTACGATATTAAATCCCCAGTGTCAAAATATGACCCAGTAATACAACTTCGATCGTTCTTGCTTACGCAAGAACGTAGCTGGGCAAAGCCGTAAGTTATAATAAAATTAGTTATCAACAGTTAAAATAGTTAATCTCGCTTCGACAATTCAAATTATCGAAGTTGATATACTGGGATGACCAATCAGGAAGCCAAAAAAAGAATAGCAAAACTGACCGAAGCGGTAAATACGCTGCGATACCGCTATCATGTGCTGGACGATCCGGCTGTCACAGATGAAATTTATGATTCACTGACTGCCGAACTGCTTGAACTTGAGGCTAAATATCCACAGTTTAAGCTGCCGAATTCACCCACCCAGCGGGTCGGGGGAGCGGCTTTGGAAAAGTTTGAAAAAGTTAGACACGAAGCCAGGATGCTTTCGCTTAATGACGCGTTTAGCCGGGATGATTTGGCTGCTTGGGAGGAAAGAATTAAAAAAATACTGCCTGCCTCGCCGGCAGGCGGGCCGGAAGCCAAATTTGACTACTTTTGCGAAGTTAAATTTGACGGCTTGGCGGTGAGTTTGAGGTATAAAAAGGGCAATTTGACCGTGGCTGCCACGAGGGGGGACGGGTTGGTGGGCGAAAATGTCACGGAGAATATCAAAACCATTCAATCAGTCCCTTTAAGCCTCTCTGTTAACAAGGATATTGAAGTCAGAGGCGAGGTAGTGATGACCAAGCGGGTTTGGGAGGAGTTGAACAAACAGCAAGCAAAGGCCGGCAAGCCGCTCTACGCCAACACGCGCAATGCCGCGGCTGGCTCCATCCGGCAGTTGGACTCCAAGGTTACTGCTAATCGCAAACTGCAGTTTTATGCATATGACTTGGTTACTGACTTGGGTCAGGAAACGCACGAAGAAGTGCATAAAAAGATTAAGGGTTTAGGGTTCAGGGTTTCGAGTTACGAAAAGCATACAAAAAACCTTGAGGAAGTGTTTGAATTTTATAATCATATAGAGAAATTGCGTGACAAACTGCCATTCGGCATTGACGGGATTGTAGTCTCGGTCAACAATTTGGAGCTATTTAAGCGGCTGGGGGTGGTGGGCAAAGCTCCGCGGGGCATTATTGCCTTTAAGTTTGCGCCGGAACAAGCCACTACCATAGTGGAGGATATTGCACTTCAGGTTGGCCGGACTGGCAAGTTAACTCCGATTGCGCATCTGCGGCCGGTATTTGTCGGCGGGACCACTGTTTCGCGCGCCACGCTTCACAACGAAGATGAAATCAAAAGATTGGATGTCCGTATCGGAGATACTGTGGTTATTCAGCGGGCGGGCGATGTTATCCCAGATGTGGTTGAAGTTTTGCCGAAATTGAGAACTGGCAAAGAAAAAAAATTTAGTATGCCCAAGGTTTGTCCGGTCTGTCGTGAGCCGGTAGTCAGCCGATTCATCGGCTCCAAACAAGAACAAAGCGTTGATTATTTTTGCGTCAACGATAAGTGCCCAACCAAAAATTTGCGCTATATGGAATATTTTGTGTCGGCTTTCGACATCTACACCATAGGGCCTAAGATTTTGCAAAGATTCAAGGACGAAGGGTTGATCTCTGACGTCGTCGATTTATTTTATTTAAAAAAAGAAGACATCCAATCACTAGAGAGATTTGGAGAAAAGAGTGCCGAGAATATTATTAGGTCCATTCAAGCGCACAAAAAAATAACCTTGCCGAAGTTTATTTACGCTTTAGGGATCACCCATGTGGGCGAAGAAACAGCGTTCGATTTAGCTCAGCGTTTTGGCTCAATCCACAAATTGACTGATGCGACCAAAGAAGAGATTAACGCAATTCCGAATATAGGCGAGATAGTCGCTGCCAGCGTTTATGATTGGATGCAGAGTAAGCGCAACCGGCAGTTTGTGGAAAGACTTTTGAAAGCCGGAGTTGAGGTTGAACAAGTCAAGGTCCACAAAACAGCTTTAACCGGTAAAAGCATTGTGGTCACCGGCAGTTTGGAATCTTTATCGCGCGAACAAGCCAAGGAGGCAGTCAGGGAAGCCGGCGGAGACTGGGCTCTATCGGTTTCCAAAAATACCGATTACGTGGTGGTGGGAGAGAATCCGGGGTCAAAGGCAGACAAAGCTCAAAAACTAAGAGTTAAGATTTTGTCTGAAGATCAATTCTTGAAACTTTTGGGGAAATAAGGGGTTGACCCGTTCGGCTTCGCTCAGGGTCAACCCCGAGTGATTATAAGAATGAAGCTTTTGGGGAATCGAGGGGT
>JACQJI010000020.1 GCA_016198045.1 Candidatus Doudnabacteria bacterium | reverse complement strand
TAAAAAGACTTTCGAACCTTTTAACTTTTCTAACTTTCTAACTATTACCTAGCATATTCAATGACCCTCGTTTCCCTAATCACCATGACCTTGATCTCGCCTGGATACTTGAGCTCCTGTTCAATTTTGTTGGCGATGTCGCGGGCGAGCTTGGTGGCTGACCAGTCATCGACTTTGGCCGGAGTGACAAACACGCGAATCTCCCGCCCGGCCTGAATCGCGTAAACTTTTTCCACGCCTTCGAAACCAGCTGCCAGCCGTTCCAGATCCTCCAACCGCTGGATGTACTGTTCGTAAGTGTCCCGCCTCGCCCCAGGCCTGGAACCGGAGATATTGTCAGCCGCATCCACGATGGCCGCCTCGATGGAGGTGTACTCAACATCGCCGTGGTGGGCTTCGATGGCGTTAACGATCTTTTCTGGCAGATTAAACTTCTTGGCGATCTGCTTGCCGATCTCCACGTGCGTGCCTTCCATATCCTGATCCAGGGCTTTACCGACATCGTGTAAAAGCGCCCCTTGCTTGACGGTGGCCACGTCCGCGCCGATTTCTTCGGCAATGATTGCCGCCAGTTTGGCCATCTCAACCGAATGCTTCAGCACATTCTGGCCGTAACTGGTCCGGAATTTTAGCCGGCCGATGAGCTGGATAAGCTTGGTGGGAAAATTCGTGATCCCTAGTTCGTACACCGCCGCCTCGCCCGCTTCCCTGATCATCTCTGCCACTTCCTTTTTGGCTTTTTCCACTGACTCTTCGATCTTGGCTGGATGAATCCGGCCGTCAGCAATTAATTTTTCCAAGGCGATTTTGGCAATATGCCGTCGGACGGAATTAAAACCGGAGATGACTACTGCATCAGGAGTATCATCAATGATCACCTCGACTCCTAGCATCTGCTCAAAGGTCCTGATGTTCCGCCCTTCTTTGCCGATGATCCGGCCTTTCATTTCTTCATTGGGCAGCGCGACAGTAGTGGTGGTTTGCTCGCTGGTGACTTCCGAAGCGCAGCGCTGGATGGCCAAGGCCACTATCTCCCGAGCCTTGCGGTCGGCTTCGTCGCGCGCGTTGATCAAAAGTTTTCGGATCAAAGCCGATAGCTCTGGGCCGACATTCTTTTCGGTAGCTTCCAACAGCACGCGTTTAGCGTCTTCCAACGTTAGATTGCTGATCTTCTGCAACTGCGCCAGCTGCGTTTGTTTGATTTGCTTTAAATCTTCGGAGGTTTTGAGCAATTCTTCTTTCTTTTGCGCCAGCTCGTCCTTACTTTTTTCGACTTCCAGCAATTTTTTGTCCAGATCTGACTCTCGCCGAGCGAGCCGCTCTTCGACTTTCAGAATTTGGTTGCGAAAATCTGACTCGGTTTTTTTCGCCTGATCCACGATCTCCAAAGCTTTCGCCTTGGCCTCCAGCATAATCTCTTTTTCTTTATTTTTGGCTTCCTCCAGTCCTTTGGCGACTTTGGCTTCCAGCGAACCGACTTTGTTGGCGATCTGGACTTTGCGAATAAAATATCCTGCCACCAATCCCACGATTAAGACGATTAACAGATAAACTATGGACATAACAAAACCTTTCCAAACTTAGTTGGCCGCATCTTGCTTGATGGATTTTGTCCAAAATTAGTACTGACCCAAAAAATCCCTCATGGATGTTTCAGGGCCGGTTGAAATCACAGTAATATGAGACAAAACTTGAGTCATCAATTAACTAAGATGCAAGCAACCAGTAAAATATAGTAATTCAGATCATTGGGCCTTACAGCCTATTTGCACTATAAAACACAATTGACGCTTGTGTCAACCAGGGTTATGATGTGGTTATGAAATACACATTGCCAAAACTAAATTACTCCTATGATGCCTTAGAGCCTTACATTGATGCCAAGACCATGGAAATCCATCATACCAAGCATCATCAGGCTTACATTGACAAATTAAATGCCGCTTTGGATAAATATCCGGAACTTCAGAAAAAACCGGTTGAGGACCTTTTGAAGGACTTGGACTCCCTAAAAGTTGATGACGCTGACCGCACGGCCATCAGAAACCACGGCGGCGGACATGTCAATCATTCTTTCTTCTGGACGATAATGGGTCCCCAAAAAACCGAACCTATAGTTGATTTGGTTAAATATAAAGAAGAATTTACTAAAGCCGCATTAAGTGATTTTGGAAGCGGCTGGGCATGGCTAGTGGCAGATAACTCCTCAGGTACGTTGAAAGTCATGACAACATCTAACCAAGATAGTCCCTTAATGCAAGGACTAAAGCCAATCTTGGGTATTGATGTTTGGGAGCATGCGTACTATGTCCTGTATAGATGGGAAAGGGCTAAATACGTAGAAAACTGGTGGAACGTTATTAATTGGCAGCAAGTCAAAAATTATTACAAAGCTGCTAAATGATTATCTATCTAACCAGTTTTGAACCAGAGTTATTTTACTTCCTTTCAGCTTAGTTGTAGTTATTAGTTTTAAAAATTTTCTTATATCCTCTTTTCTGTAGATCCTGAGATGATAGCATATTTTTCTGTTTCCATACGGCTTTTGAGAAGAAAATCGTGCTTCTATGAGCAAGTTTTTTAGCAGAAGATCCTGAACTAATTTTAGGAGTTTTTGATCTGTATTGGTTATATCCAAGCAAACCTTTGGAGTTATTCTTGATGGTTCTTTGATTATCTTAACGCAACCTTCGGCATCAAAAAATCCTTCAATAAATAGCAATGCGGCTTGTTTCCCGTTCTTTATAATAAGGTTTTCTAAATAAGACAACTCAGATCTAGATCTTTTAAATAATTCATAGAGCTCGAAGTTATTGGTCCTAACAAACCAGATATTTTTATTACGATCTATGTATGGTTTGACTCTATTATAAATACACGCTCTTAAATATTTTGAATATTTGGTCGTAAACTTTCTGTCGCCTACAAGGATGACATAGTTGTTCGTTGGTTTCCATCTGTAAAGGCACCCATCTCCCAACAATGCGCCTATTACATAAAAAAATTCTGTTCGATGGACTAGTTTGCCTGCCCGGCCCCAAGGCACATGCTTGCCTCTATACCAGTCATAGAGCGTGCCGTAAGGTATATCAAACCTCGCTTTAATTTGATCTATGATTTCTTTCCTCGATAATCCATTCGTAAAAAAGACCCTTGAAAGCGTCAAAAGCAACCATTCTTATTTGTCTGTCTATTCTAATCATGCTACCATATTATCATATTTATAATACTACTTGAAATACCAAAACCGCCGGCCGGAATACATCGCGGCTTGGTGGAAAGTACTGAAGCTTATTTAAAAAATTCGATCAAACAAGAATGCGACGACAACTTCCTTAAGGAGAAATCGGCGTCGCATTGAAGATTGCCAAAAATGCTCCAACTACGAACATCAGAAGATACATGAGCATGCGTGGCAGCCATTTTCGGCGATTGGATTTATTCAGATCGCCTTTGAGCACTCCCTCCCCAAATAGCACAAAAACGAAAAGGCCGAACGAGACCATGATCATGCCGAGATGGAACAGCGGCGGCATAGGCGGCAATCTTGACATTAAAGCCTCCTTGTGTAGCAGACTAGTATACAATTGCTTCCTAAACTAGTCAAACTTAAATCCGCCGCTCCGAATACATCGCCGCCTGGTGGAACGTCCAGAAAATAATTTAATTTAAACACCCCATACCCGTGTGGTGCGTTAAAAAAACCGCCTTTTTGGCGGTTTCGAATTCTCTTAACAAAACTAGTTCTTTATAAATGCAAATTTTTTAATAACGCCGGAACTTCGTTGGTAGCCACATCGTAAACAATCGCCAGATCAACTTCCATGTACACCTCCTTCTCTCATAATACTATCTTATCACTTGGAGCGGGAGGAATGGGAGGGCTTGAGGGGCCGGAGTCCTGCATCTTTAACCAGGCAAACAAATAAAGCACGACTAGCACGGCACCGATAATGATTGTTTTGCCGATGGTGGGGATAGTCTCAAAATTTTCCAGCAGCAGGTGCAGGATCAAAACATCGGATGAAAACAAAAACCCCAGGCTGACCGGAAAAATGTGATAAACCACGATGCCGACAATAATGTAAGCGGCCGTAAACAACAACAAAGTCGACCAGTAATCAAACATATCTTCGGCGCGCAGATAAGACGCAGAGAAATAGGCCAGCGCCACGCTGAACATAAAAATCAAAAGCCCAAAAAATATCTTGGTCGTGGCCTTATCAACAGTCATGTAAGTTTGTCCTTAAGCTTAATGCTGGAAATTACCACCGCTACAACCAATCCGAAGGCCGCGGCGATGACCCTGGCTCCACTGCCCAAATCCCACAGCTGGGAATAGACATAAAGCACACTCAGCGTGCCGCCGACAATATTGCTGTACATTAAAACTTTGTGTGATTTAATAAACATCCCCCAAATTATGAACCCGAATCCGATGACAAGCCCGGCAATAATCACCGGCAGAGAATTTTCGGACGCGTCAAAAAAATACCGAATAAAAATGGGCAGCAGGACGCTGATGGAGAAAATCACCAGGATTTCACGCAAATTCTTAAGCTGTTGGATATAGCTTTGGTCTTTGGCTTTATTCCTTTCGCGCACCAAGAAAATCAGGACGACAATCGCGGATATGAAAAACAGCAGCCAACCGCTGCCGAGTGACAGGTCTTCAAAAGCGATAAAAACCAAGCCAAAAGCCAGGATCAGAAATGGCCAAACGAGCAATAATACCAGCAATTCCATATAGTTATTCGCGAACGCGGGCTTCTTTCCCCTCTCTAGTATAATAAATTTTGGCTTTCCTTGCAGGAGTGGCATGAACCACTTCGATTTTTTCAATGTTTGGCGAATGGATCGGAAAAATCCGCTCCACCCCAACCCCGGATGAAATTTTCCGCACCGTTACCGTGCCGTTGATTCCTTTGCCGCCTTTAGTGGCTATCACTTGCCCCTCAAAAATCTGGATGCGCTCTTTTTCCTTGCCTTCGGCCGAGACGTCCTTGATTTTCTGGTGCACACGAACAGTATAGCCAGATTTTAATACTGGCACGTCGGTTCTTAAGTATTCCTGTTTGAAGCTTGTAATTTGCATAATGGTTATTCGTTAAACGGTATCGATGCCCGTATCGTATTACGTAATACGTCCTACGTCACGGGCTTCGACAACGTAAACCGTATTTCTAGCTTGGTTAATACTTGCCGCAAATCCTCCGGCAATTCTGATTCAAGTTCCAGCCACGTTCCATCCTGTAAGCGAAGCTTAAGCCGGCTGGCATGCAAAAATTGTCGGCCCAATAATTCTACATCTTTTTGCTTGAACTGTCCACCATAGAGCTGATCGCCCATCACGGGGTGGCCAATGGAAGCCAAATGCACGCGGATTTGATGCGTGCGGCCAGTATGGAGCTTTACTTTGAGCAAACTATATTGATTAAGCCGATCAGAAGTCAGTAAACTATATTCCGTGACCGCTTCTCGGCCTTCTCCAACCCTCATTTTTGTGTGTGTGCTCGTCTTGCCAATCGGCGCATCAATCACCCCATGCAGGTTTTCCATCCCCCCGTGTACCAAAGCCAGATATTCTTTTTCGATATTTCTTGTTTGGAATAAATTTTTCAAATAATCATAACCGGCTTGAGTTTTGGCAATCAAAAGCAGTCCTGACGTATCTTCGTCCAACCGATGCACAATTCCTGGCCGATGCGGATCGCCAACTTTTTCGATTCCCGGAAACCTCGCCAGCAAAGCGTGAGCTAAGGTATCATCGGTCCTGCCAGCAGCCGGATGGACCATTAGTCCCGCCGGCTTGTCAATGACGGCAAGATCTTGATTCTCGTATATAACTTTTAGTTGATAGTTAATAGGTGATAGTTGATAATCCTGAAACTTAGGCAGCTCAACCTGATCGCTCTCTGTAACTTGAAAATCTGTTTCCAAAACTTTCTTCCCGTTAACCAAAACCAATCCGTCCTTGATGGCCTTTTGGATTTTGCCCCGGGAAACTTCTGTATGCTTTTCTGCTAAAAATTTATCGAGTCTCATTTTTTGGAAACATGTACTTAAATGAATTTGGATGTACTATTCCTATGCCTCCAAAACTTTTAAACTTGAGCGGGTGCCTGTCCATCGTTACAACTAAATCTGCTTCGGCTGCTAAGGCGCATTCCAAAATTTTATTATCGTCAGGGTCGTCTTTGATTACGTCAACTTTTTCTTGAGCATTTACGAACACAGCATTTTCCTTTAAGGAATCAAGCAAATCATCCACGTCGGTTGAACTAATTTTCCCTTCATTAAATTTTTCTATCAATTCAGTTTTGATATCTGAAGAATAATATAAAGTGAAGCCGCTATTGCGATCCAATACTTTATATAAAAGCGTATATATAAAACCGCGGCCAAGAAATGCCGCGATATAAATATTGGTATCGAAAACTATATTCATTAGTTAGCCAAAATATTTCTCAACGTCTTCATATGTTTTGATGCCCAACTTTCTTAATTTTGGTCCAATAAGCTTTTGTAAACGCTCCATCCTTTCGCGTAAAATGTAACTTTGGAGAATATTTTTAGTTGCCTGACTAACAGTAATATCACGGCCTTGGGCATATTTAATCACATCCCTTTTAAGCTGTTTTGGCAAAGAGATACTTAAAACTTCAGTCGCATTTCGATTAATCTTTTTCATAATACAGTGTAATAATATCTTTTGGTCTATTTTCTGTCAAGCAAATCTGGGCGGCGGTTTTTGGTGCGCTTGAGGGCTTCTTGTTTTCGCCAATCTTCTACTTTCTTGTGATTTCCTGAAAGCAAAACCTTAGGGACCTTCATTCTTTTATAAACTTCCGGACGAGTGTATTGCGGGTACTCCAGAAGTCCATCAGAAAAGCTTTCGTTGACTGTCGATTCCCGCTTGCCAAGCACCCCTGGAATCAGACGCGCCACGGCATCCAGCACCGCCATAGCCGGGATCTCACCCCCAGTGACAATGTAGTCGCCAACGCAAATTTCCATGTCCACAAGTGTTCTGACTCGCTCGTCAAAACCCTCATAGCGCCCGCAGATGAGTATCAAAGTTTTAAAGTTAGAAAGTTTCAAAGCGAGCTTTTGCTCAAACTTCTGGCCTTGTGGTGTCAGTAAAATTATTCTTGAATTCTTTTGACCTTTTTTAACTTTCAAACCTTTTAACGCTTTATCTATTATCTCAACTTTCATTACCATTCCAGCGCCACCGCCATAAGGCCGATCGTCCACGCTCTTATGCGCGTCAGTCGTCCAATCCCGTAAATTTCGGACTTCTATTTTGATCAATTTTTTGCTCAACGCGCGCTTAATTACGCTTATGTTGAAATAAGATTCAAAGGCTTCAGGAAAAATTGTAAGTATGATAAATTCCATAAAACAAAACCCCGAGGTTAGTCGGGGTTTTAGATTGTTAAAGTTTGAATTCGTCTATGTCAGATCCGAGCTCTTTGTCCACCGAGGAAGTATCCTGACTCCTGGGAGGTCTGCGCGACCCTTCCGGCTCATGGATCTTGAGGTTCACTCGGGCTTTTCTTTTGGCGCCCACCACTCTAAGCAGCGTTCGGATCGACTTGGCTGTCTGGCCCTGGCGCCCGATGACCTGACCCATATCTTCCGGGTTGAGGTGAAGAGTGATTAGCACCCCCATCTCATCCACGGTGCGCTCGGTTTTCACATCATCCGGATGGTCCACCAAGGCCTTGACGACATACTCCACAAATTCCTGATCTTGTTCTCGTGATGCCATAATGGTTTAAATTTTAGTACTTCTGGAAAGACTGTAGTTCGACCTTTCTTGAAACGTCTGGCGTTTCTTGAATTCTACGCTTTCTTAATGAAAAAATAGTAGCCGAAACTCAGGCTGATGTCAACTTTGAGCCGCTTCCGGCTCTGGTTCTTGAGCCTGAACCTTAGCAACTGGAGCTGCTTTTGCCTTTACTTCTTTTACTGCTGCGGTGGCTTGCGGAACCGCAGCGTCTGTGAGTTTCTTTTTCTTGGGAGCCCAAGCCTTAACCTTTTTGCCGGCAAACAGCTGTTTCTCGACTAAAAGGTTATGCACGCTGGGCGATAAGGCGACGTTCTGGTCCAGCCAATACTTCAGCCGCTCCTGATTTTTGATGCCGAAATTTTTGGTCCTGGGATTATAGTTGCCCAAAACCTCCAGGAACTTTTTGTTGGAAGCTCTGAAAGACTCTGCCAACACGATCCGGAAGTCCGGCTTATTTTTTGTTCCCGTGCGTTGAAGTCTGATAATTAACATAGCCGGAACAGTATAACAATCCAAAGACTGTTTGACAAGACCGTACCGCGCGACTAATCTTATATGACATAACCCTGCCAAGGAGGACGTCTATGAGATGGTTGCCCAATGCCCTATCAATCACAAGGGCAGCATTAGGCGCCCTTGTCGTTTGGCCATTGGCCTACTTCGGCCAGTGGGAATGGGCCTTCTGGATTTTCGTTTTCGCAGCCTTCACCGATTTCGCAGACGGGGGAGCGGCTATTCTCCTCAAGTGCGGAACTAAGTGGGGCAAAGAGGTGCTCGACCCGCGGTGCGATGGTTTCCTGGTATCCGGCGTAGTGCTGGGATGGATACTGGAACGAAACCATTTTACCCGGTTGTTGTTGGGCGTATTGGTCTTCGTGATTGTTGAGTGGCTCTACCGCGTAAAGCATGGGCCACCTACGATGTTGCAGAGAATTGTGGCGCTGGGACTGCCTCTGAGTTACTTCATATCGCTGTACTGCTTTGGCTACTACTACGCGCACAACGCGTATGGTGACGCAATGCGGCGACCGTGGATCATGGCTTCATCGCTCATCCTGCCCGCGGTATTAGTCAAACTCTCAAGATTCAAAACTTGGGCAGTGGGCGACCTCTAACCCTGCTTCATGCCTGTCTGACGGCAGCGAGGCGGGGATTTTTTTATTCCAATGAAAGTCGAAATAATCCCGACCGAAGCGTCGGAGTTATTTTATCCTGTCGCGCAAGTGCCGTCTGATCCACCAGACAATAACTATGACGATAACGATAACTATGACCGCGTCAAACTTCCTAAAATAGCTTTCTAATTCTTGCCAGTTTTCACCAAGTTTCATTCCCAGCCAAGCCAAAAAATAGGACCAGATGAAAGAGCCGATAAAAGTATAAAAAATAAAAGGGCCGAGAGGAACCTTGCCAATCCCGGCAGGAATAGAAATAAATGTCCTGACGATGGGTAAAATTCGGCCAAAAAAAGTTGAAAGCTTGCCGAATCGACGAAAAAATTTTTCGGTTAGGTCCAAGTCATGCTCGGAGATGAAAACGAATCGTCCATATTTGATAATCAGCGGCCGGCCGCCGTAATAGCCTAGTGCGTAGGTTATCACAGAACCGAGAACAGAACCGATTGCGCCCGCCAAGCTTAAACCCCACAAAGTAAATCGTCCGCTTTCTACCAAAAAGCCCGAAAAGGGCATGATGATTTCCGAAGGCAGCGGAATGGCCGCGGACTCAATAGCCATAAGCAAAGCCACCCCAGTGTAGCCGAGTTGGTTAATGGTTTGGGTGATAAAGTTGGTGATGGTGAGAATGAGGTCAGTGAACATGGATTAAGTTTTAAGTTTTTAGGCATAGCGGCGGGTATAGTTTTTAGTCTTTGGTTTTTGGTGACCTAAAAACCAATAACTCTAAACCAAACTCGCTGCCATGCCCAACAACCTACGACTATTCTGCGATTACCTCGGCTTTCTCAAGCTTAATCGAGAGTATGCGAGAAACTCCGTGATCATCCATGGTTACTCCGTATAGAGTATGAGCTTGTCTCATGGTTTCTCGATTATGCGTAATGGTGATGAATTGGGTCTGGTGAGCAAGCGTGCCCAAGATATTGGCAAACCTAATCGAATTGGCCTCGTCGAGCGCGGCATCAACCTCGTCAAGCACCACAAACGGAGAAGGGTAAGCGGCCAGCAGCGCGCACAGCAGAGCAATCGCCGTCAGCGCCCGCTCGCCGCCAGACAAAGCTTGGATGGTGGACAATTTTTTGCCCGGCGGCGTGGCCTTAACCTCAATCCCGGTAATTGCTTTTATTTTTTTCTTTTCTTCTTCGGTTTCTTCTACTTCCTCATTTTCTCCTTCAGGCACTTCTTCTTTCAAAACATTCATATGGGCCCGGCCGCCATTAAACAAAATCCGGAAGTACTCGGAAAACTTTTCCGAAATTCGGCTGAAAGCTTCGTCAAACTGTTTTTTGATAACCAAGTCCAGCTCTTGTAAGACTGCCTTAAGATCTTCAACCGCAGCTGACAAATCTTTGTGCTGACTGGTGAGATAATTATAGCGCTCGCTGGTTTCGCGGTACTCAGCCAAAATCTGCTCATCGACCCCGCCAGTGATTTCCAATTGGTGCTTAAGGCGAGCAATTTTGTTGACAACTTCCGGATTGATAGTTGCCGATTTATGCTGACTGATTTCCGCACCCCGCTCGCCTAACGCCTCTTTGACTTCTTTGTTCAAATTTTCCAAACGCGTGTCCAGTTTGGCTTTTTCAATCAAAGCCAAATTGAGTTCGTCCTTGGCCCGGCCCAACTCGAAATTTTTAGCCCGAAACTTTTTTTCTTCTTCCGAAAGAAAACCTTTCTTCTGTTTTTCTTCGGCCAATAATTTATGTTTGACCTGCTTCTGCTCGTTTATTTCGGCAGTCACTGCGGCGAGTTCCTGATTTAAAACTTCCTGCTGTTTGGCCAACTCCTCATTTTTTGTTTCTCCTGGGGCAAAGGCCAAAACCAAATCCTTAAGCTTCCGCTTAATTTCTGCTATATTATCCGCTCGCAGCAAATCCAAAATAGCTTCAAATTTACTCCGAAATTCAGAAAAGTTTTTGGTCACGGGCAGTTCGACCTTGAGCTTCCCTTTAATCTCCGCTAGTTGTTCGAGCAAAACCAATCGCCGGTGTTCCAAGCTATTCAGCTTTTTTTCCAATTCATCCAAAAAGCTGTCGTTCTTCCTAGTTTGCCGCTCCTCCAATTCCGCGGTTTTCTCAAAAGCGGCAATTTCCGCTTCCAGTTTTTTGGCGGCAGAGCTTTTGAGCGCTACCTGCTCCACCACCGCCGCCAATTCAGTCTCCAAAACATAAAATTGCTGGCCGAAAAACTGCAGCTGTAAGGCAGCCAACTCATTGGCCACGACTTCCCGTTCTTCCATCCGTTTGGCTTGCCGCTTCAAAGACCGCAGTCTTGGCTCTATCTCAGCAACTAATCCCGAAACCGCAGTTAAATTTTCTTCTGTCTGTTTCAGCCGCCGGATGGTTTTCTCTTTTTTTAAATAATAAGGCTTGACTCCCGAAGCTTCCTCAATCAAATTTTTTATTTCTCCAGGCCCGGCCAAAACCATCTGGTCAATCGTGCCCTGCCCGATGACAGCATAATTGGTGGCGCCAAAACCCGAACGAAGCAAGGCGTCCACGACATCCAAAAGTCTGACCAGATTTTTGTTGATCAGATATTCTGACTCGCCACTACGGTAAAGCCGGCGGGCGATCACCACTTCGCCGTAGTCGTAGGGAAACTTGCGGTCTTTGTTATCAAAATACAAAGCCACCTCAGCCACGGAAAGTTTGGACTTTTTATCGGAACCGGCAAAAATCACATCCTCGGATTTTTTTCCGCGCAGGAGTTTGAGCGACTGCTCGCCCATGACCCAACGCAGGGCGTCCGCGACGTTGGATTTGCCGCTGCCGTTGGGGCCAACAATCGCAGTCATGCCTGGATCAAATTCCAAAACAGTTTTATGGGCGAACGATTTGAAACCGTGAAGTTCGAGACGCTTTAAGTACATATTAAAAGTCGCTAACCTTGAGGCCGTTCTCAGCCGCAGCAATCTCGGCTTCTTGTTTGGAAGGCCCAGTGCCTGCGGCGACTTGCTTGTCGCCCACAAACACGCCCACCTCAAACTGCTTGTTGTGGTCCGGCCCCGACTCGCCCAAAACTTTGTAGTGCGGGGTTACTCCCAGTTTTTCCTGCGTCAATTCCTGAAACTTGCTTTTCGGATCCAAAATTTTGCCAGATTGAATCACAGAGTCCAGCCGGAGCAAAATATATTCATCCACAAATCGTTTGGCAACTTCAAACCCCGAATCAAGATAGATCGCGCCGATCAACGCTTCCAAGGCGTTAGCCAAGATAACTTGCCGGGCGCGCCCGGTGTCTTTGGCCTCTCCTCTCGACAACAAGATATATTTATCCAATTCCAATTCCGCAGCCACATCTGACAACATCTTGTAGTTGACCAGTGCGGAGCGGAAATTGGTCAGCTCGCCTTCGGGGTTAGGGAAACTTTGGTAAAGGTGCTCGGTAGTGATCAATTCCAAAACCGCGTCTCCCAAAAATTCCAGCCGCTCATTGTGCGGCAGCGGCCATTTGCGATTTTCGTTAAGGTACGAACGATGAGTCAACGCTGACTGCAGCAAATCTCGGTCTTTAAATTTGATTTTAATTTTGGTTTCGAGCTTATCTAAATCCATTTGTATGTGGTTTTACAAATTACGAATTTTTACGAATATACTAATTAGTATATTCGCACTGATTAGTAATTAGTAAAACAATTAATTATTCTGGTGGACGGTGCAGGATTTGAACCTGCGACCCCTTCTACGTCAAAGAAGTGCTCTACCACTGAGCTAACCGTCCGCATTGGAGTATCACGCTGCTTCTGGGACCACTGCGGATTGTTCGGACTCGTCTGTTTTAATGGGCTTGACCAATTCTTCGTAAGCCAGAACCCACGCGGTTTGGTAGAACGAGGCAATGATGGACAAGGGCACAAAAAACGCAAAAGTTGCCAAACTTAAACCCGCGACGTAGAGTCCGAAATAAATATTCCCTTGTAAGTACGCCAATTCTGCCAGCCAAACAAAGGGAACTAAAATTAAGGATACCATAACTAAGGTCGCAAAGAAAGCGGTAAGCGCCAAAACCCAAAGTACGACTGAAAACACCAAGAGTGTCGACCATTTCTTACTGATCAGACTCAGACTGGCTTTGAGACTAGTTTGCAAGCTGAGTTTCTGCAAGGTAATAAATATGGCAGATAAGGTGTTGAGGAAAAACAAACTGATGGATGCGGGAATAAAAATGGCGAGCGCGAAAGCCGCCAACATCATCGCTCGGGAAAAGTATCCGCTCAGCCAAAGATACGCAACCGGGGCGGCTAAAATAAACAGCAAGACAAATGTCACTGCCCCGATGACGAAACTCAGCAGCAGAATTTTGTGGTAAACCGGCCGGGCTTGGTTTAAGGCTTTGCGAAATCCCGTGTCTTGCCGCTCAATCAAGGCCTTAACCGAGAGGATCAAACCGGCTTTTGATTGGAAATAAACCAGGATCAGCGCTAGCAAGACTAAGATCACACCCGCAAAAATCAGCAAGGCAAAATTTTGGTTGGCTATAAACCAATTAGTTAGCTGTTGCTGGTTAGCTTGGTTCGGCAGACTTCTTTGGTCCCCAACCAGCACTGAAGCGTAGAACAATTGGCCGAAAACTAAAAACAGGCCGAATCCCCACAAGAACCGATGTTGCCGAGTAAGAATCCAAGCCTGCTTTAATATTTTTTTATACGGGAAGTCCATGGGCGGTGGTCAGGTCGCCGGTCAATTGCGGCTTTTTGGCTAGTTTTTCTTTGGGCATAATGTCGCCCATCAACTGTTCAAATTCTTCCCGCTCAATGGTTTCCACTTCGATCAGCCGCAGCGCCACTCGTTCCAAATACTTTTTGTATTTCTTGATGGTGTCCAGCGCCTGCTTGTAAGCCTTGTCGATGAACGACGCCACTTCCTCGTCGATCTTGGCCGCCACCTTTTCAGAATAATTTTTCTGTTCGGAAATTTCCCGGCCCAAAAAAATCATCTCATGATGCTCGCCAAACGTCATGGGCGGCAGATTGTCGGACATGCCGTAAGCGGTCACCAGCTTCCGGGCAAGATTGGAGGCGACTTTCAGGTCATTGGAAGCCCCGGTAGTCAATTCATTGAAGATAAACTTTTCCGTGGCATAACCGCCCAGGTTGACCGCTAAATCAGCCAGGAATTCGGATTTGGAATGCAGGTTCTTGTCCTCTTCCGGCAGCTTCATGGTATAGCCGGCGGCCCGTCCTCGGGAGACTATGGAAACCTTGTGCACCGGATCAGCGTGCTTAAGCACGGTCGCCACCAGCGCGTGGCCTGCTTCGTGCCACGCGGCAATTTCTTTTTCCTTTTTGGAAAGCAAATGACTCTTGCGTTCGGGCCCTAGCATAACTTTGTCTATGGCTTCGATCAATTCAGACTGCCCGACCTCGCGCAAATTCCGCCGGGCTGACAAAATCGCCCCTTCGTTCACCAAATTGGAAAGGTCGGCTCCGGAAAATCCCGGGGTGCGTTCAGCAATGGCGCGCAAATTTACCGACTTAGCCAAGGGCTTGTTTTTGGCGTGGATTTTGAGGATCTCTTCGCGATCATTAATGTCCGGCTGATCCAGAATAACCTGGCGGTCAAACCGGCCCGGACGCAAAAGCGCTGGATCCAAAACGTCAGGCCGGTTAGTAGCCGCAATCACAATGACGTTGGTATCAGACTCAAATCCGTCCATTTCCACCAAAATTTGGTTTAAAGTTTGCTCACGCTCATCATGACTGCCACCCAAGCCCGCGCCCCGCTGTCGTCCGACCGCGTCAATTTCGTCGATAAACACAATGCACGGCGCGTTCCTTTTGGCCCGCTTAAACAAATCCCGAACTCTCGAGGCGCCGACGCCGACAAACATTTCTACGAACTCCGAGCCGGAAATGTGAAAGAACGGCACATTGGCTTCGCCGGCAATGGCGCGCGCCACCAAAGTCTTGCCCACCCCGGGAGGGCCTAACAGCAACACTCCCTTGGGAATCCTGGCGCCCAAGGCAAAAAACTTCTGCGGAAACCGCAAAAATTCCACAATCTCTTTGAGTTCTTCCTTGGCCTCTTTCACGCCGGCGACATCGGCAAAGGTTATGCGCTTGCGCCTGTCTGACTGCTCCATGAGTTTGGCGCCCGACTGGCCAAACGACATGGCGCGGTTGTTGGACCCTTGCACTTGCCGCATCAGAAACCAAATAAAAGCCGCAATCAAAACAAACGGAATCAAGAAGGGCAGGATGGTGGAGAACAGCACCGAGCTGGAGCCGCCTTCCTTGACCTCGATTTTCAATTCTTTGATTTTTTCGGTTTCCACGCCGTAATTTTTCAAAGATTCGGACAGCGCCACTTCCTGTTCCTTAAACGCCCGCTGGCTCGTGCCATCCTTAAGAACTACTTTCAGTTTGTCCTCGGAAACTTCAATCCGGTCAATCTGGCCGGCATTCGCTTCCTCGGCAATCTGGGAAATCGAAACCAGGGGCACGTCCTTGTCTTCTGTGCCGAAAAAGCTAAATCCCACGGCCACCACCAAAAAAATGGCGAAAATTATGAGTAAATTTCTAATAAAACGGTTCATAGCCTAAAAATTTTACAGCTTTCTGAAGCGAATGTCAACAGCTGAATTAAACACAGAGGTCCCCGAAAATTGCGCAGCAATTTTTGGGGAAAGAGGCACTGGCACGAAAGCTGGAGCGAATTCGACGAAGTCGGATTCGCGGAAGCTGCAGTGCCTGATGACTCTTGGTGCCGGGGACAGGAGTTGAACCTGCATGCCCTTGCGGGCGCCAGCTCCTAAAGCTGGTGCGCCCCGCACAAGTGGTGCCGCGGGAGAGACTCGAACTCTCAATCCTTTCGGAACATGGTCCTAAGCCATGCGCGTATTCCAATTCCGCCACCGCGGCACCAACTATGCGGGGTAAATCTGCCAGCTTGTCCCGTACCGTCCCGCTGAAGCGGGACGGTACGGGGTTTCGCCACCCCGGCATGAGAGTCTATCAATTCTATCTCAAATCCTTTAGCCGACGCAAGACTTTCCCCTTGCCCGACTTTATTTGTAATTGGCTCTTTCTCAATCCTTTAAGTAATTTGCCTAACTTGGTAATCTTATTTTTCGTTCTCATAGTTGAGTTTTTATGTCTAATTTTAACACATTTCTGTTTGTCTAATAAATAGTGTAATTACACCAAATATTAGACAACAGTAATTAAGCGCTATTTATAAAATTCCTTGATCTTTAAAATGATTAAATATAACCTTCTCGTCCTCAGCTTCCAACCGACTAACCTCCATTGTTGTCACAAACTTTTCCAGACTATAGAATGCGGCGACGAATTCGACCTGGTCGCGCGGATCGAAAGGATGAATCCAGACGGTGCGCTGCAAAGGATAAAAACCCAGACTTTTTAATTTCTCGCGGAAAAAATCCGCGTGTTTGCGATAAGGTTTAGAGGGGATATCGGCCAGCACCAGCCACCATTTGTGATTCCAAAATTC